>JAKFUQ010000166.1 GCA_021732645.1 Rhizobacter sp.
GGTGCTGCAGGCCGACGATGCCCTGCGCTTCACGCCCGCCACGCGGGTCGAGAACGCCTGCGCCACCGGCACGGCCGCCATCCACCAGGGCATCAAGGCGATCCAGGCCGGTCGCGCGAAGATCGTGCTGGCCGTGGGTGTCGAGCAGATGACGCAAACGCCGGCCCCCGAGGTCGGCACCAACCTGCTGCGCGCCTCGTACCTGCGCGAGGAAAGCGACATCCAGGGCGGCTTTGCCGGCCTGTTCGGCCAGATCGCTTCCCGCTACTTCGAGAAGTACGGCGACCAATCCGACGCGTTGGCGATGATCGCCGCGAAGAACCACCGCAACGGCGCCTCGAATCCGCTGGCGCATCTGCGCAAGGACCTGGGCTATGACTTCTGCCGCCAGGTGAGCGAGAAGAACCCGTTCGTCGCCGGCCCGCTCAAGCGCACCGACTGCTCGCCGGTGTCAGATGGTGCGGCGGCTGTGATCCTGACCGATGCGGCCACGGCGCGCGGCATGCAGCGCGAGATCGCCATCCGCAGCGTGGCGCATGTGCAGGATTTCCTGCCGATGTCCCGGCGCGAGGTGATGAAGCTCGAAGGCTGCACTATGGCCTGGCGCAAGGCACTCGACGCGGCGCAGTTGCAGTTGAGCGACCTGTCGTTCGTCGAAACGCACGACTGCTTCACCGTGGCCGAGCTGCTCGAATACGAAGCGATGGGCCTGACGCCGGCCGGGCAGGGCGCCACCGCGATCCGCGAAGGCTGGACGCAGGTGGGCGGCAAGCTGCCGGTCAATGCCTCGGGCGGCCTGAAGGCCAAGGGCCACCCGGTCGGCGCCACCGGCGTGTCGATGCATGTGATGGCCGCGATGCAGCTCGCCGACCAGATGCCCGACGCGATCACGGTGAAGAACGCGCGGCTGGGCGGCATCTTCAACATGGGTGGCGCGGGTGTGGCCAACTACGTGAGCATCCTCGAACGCGTGCGCTGACATGAACAAGGTCATCATCACCTGCGCCATCACCGGGTCGATACACACCCCGTCGATGTCGCCTTACCTGCCGGTGACGGCCGACGAGATCGCCGCCTCGGCGATCGGCGCGGCGGAGGCGGGGGCGGCCATCATTCACCTGCATGCACGCGACCCGAAAGACGGCCGGCCCTCACAAGACCCGGCGCTGTTCCGTCAGTTCGTGCCACGCATCAAGGCGGCCTCGGACGTGGTGATCAACATCACCACCGGCGGCGCGCCGACGATGACGGTTGAAGAACGGCTGCAGCCCGCGCTGCAGCTGCAACCGGAGGTCGCTTCGCTGAACATGGGCTCGATGAACTTCGGGCTCTACGAGCTGCTCGGCCGCTTCAACGATTTCAAGCACGAGTGGGAGCGGCCGTACCTGGCCGGCAGCGACGACCGGGTGTTCAAGAACACCTTCAAGGACATCGCGCACATCCTGCAGTCGTGCAGCGAGCACGGCACCCGCTTCGAGATCGAGTGCTACGACATCGGGCACCTGTACACCGCAGCCCACTTTCTCGACCGCGCACTGCTGAAGCCGCCGCTGCTGATCCAGTCGGTGTTCGGGCTGCGCGGCGGCATCGGTGGGCATGTGGAAGACCTGCTGCACATGCGCCGCACGGCCGACCGGCTGTTCGGCAAAGACTACGTGTGGTCGGTGCTGGGCGCAGGCCGCCACCAGATTCCGCTGGCCACCGTGTCGGCCTCGATCGGCGGCCATGTGCGCGTCGGGCTCGAAGACTCGCTGTGGGATGGACCCGGCCAGTTTGCAACGAGCAACGCGGTGCAGGTTAAGCGGATGCGCACCATCATCGAGGCGCTGTCGCTGCAGGTCGCCACGCCGGCTGAAGCGCGCCAGATGCTGAACCTGAAGGGGCGGGACGCGGTCGCGTTCTGATTTCGCGGCTGACCGCGCTTCAGCCGTCGGCCAGCAGCCGATAACCAACGCCCGTCTCGGTGATGAAGTGCTTGGGCTGCGCCGGGTCGTCTTCGAGCTTCTGGCGCAGGTTGCCCATGAACACGCGCAGGTAGTGCGTGCTTTGCGCGTGCGTCGGGCCCCAGACCTCGCGCAGCAAATAGGGATGCGTCAGCACGCGGTCGGCGTTGGCGATCAGCACGCCGAGCAGCCGGTATTCGATCGGTGTGAGATGCACCTCGGCACCGCGGCGGCGCACCAGGCGGGCGGCCAGGTCGACCTCGTTGTCGCCGAATCGGAAGGTGGCGTCTTGCGTCGTGCGCGCAGCCCGTATGCGGCGCATGTTGGCGCGGGTGCGGGCCAGCAGCTCGGCGGTGCCGAAGGGCTTGGTGATGTAGTCGTCGGCGCCTGCATCGAGCGCCTTCACCTTGTCTTGCTCGTGGGTGCGTGCCGACAGCACGATGATCGGCACGCCCGACCAGGTGCGCACTTCGCGGATGAAGTCGACCCCGTCGCCATCGGGGAGACCAAGGTCGGCGATCACGAGGTCGGGCCGCCGGGTGCCCGCTTCGATCAGACCCTGCTTGACGGTGTCGGCCTCGACCACCTGCCAGCCCTCGGCCTCCAGCGAGCTGCGCACGAAATGGCGGATCTCGCGCTCGTCTTCGAGCACGAGGGCGATGGGCGCGCTGGCCGGGGAGGTCGTGTTCGGCATCAGGGCTCCTGGGTCTGGCCGAGGTTCAGCGGGGCGTCGGCCGAGTCAGCCATCTCCACCGATGGCGGGGTGCCTCGCGGCAAGGTGAAGGTGAAGGTGGCGCCATGGGCCTGGCCGTCGACGAGTGTCGGCTCCACCCCGATGCGTCCGCGGTGCGCCTCGATGATCGCGCGGCAGATTGCGAGGCCCAAGCCCATGCCCGGTGTGGCCGACTCGGTGTTGCCGCGGGTGAATTTGTCGAAGATCGCGTCTTCCTGACCGGCCGGCACGCCCGGGCCTCGGTCCTGCACGCTGACGCGCACCACCTCGGCATCGGCCTGCACCGTGATCTCGATCGGCGAGTGCGCCGGCGTGTACTTGCCGACGTTTTCGAGCAGGTTGGCCAGTACCCGCTCGATCAGCACCGCATCGCATTCGACCAGTGGCACGGCGGAGGCGATGCGCACGCTGATGCGGCGTGGCCCCAGCGAATCGTGGGCTGCCTTCAACGCGCTGCCGATGATTTCTTCCAGGGACTGCCATGCCACCCGCAGCCGGATGTCGCCGCTTTGAATGCGTGCCATGTCGAGCAGGTTGGTCACCATGGCGGTCATGCGCTGCGTCTTGTCGGCGATGGCGCCTGTCAATTCCTGTTGCGCTGCACTGAGCGTGGGTTGGCTGGCGGCGAGGGTCTGCGCCAGACCGACCAGCGCCGCCAACGGGGTGCGCAGGTCGTGCGACAGCGCCGACAGCAGCGAGTTGCGCAAGCGCTCCGATTCCATCTGCACCGTGGCCGCCTGTGCCACCTCGATGTAGTGCACGCGTTCCAGCGCCATCGCCGTCAACGCGGCGAAGGTTTCCAGCTGCTGCCGCTGCTCGGGCACCAGCAGAAAGCGGGACTGTGCGGGCTGCACCGCGAGCACGCCGCGCGATCGCATCGTGGCCTTCAGCGGCAGGTACAGCCACGCGCTGCCGGCCAGTGTGTCGGTGCCCAGGCCCGCAGGCTCGCTGTGGTCGAGCGCCCACTGAGCGGTGCCCAGATCGAGCCCGCGCGTGCCGTCGGCGTCGTCGCTGGGCGGCTGCAGGCGATCGTTCGAACCCAGCACATAGATCGCGACCTGCGCGCGAAACTCGCGCCCGATCACCGCCTGCGCGACTTCCACCGCCTGCTCGTCGGTCAGCACATTCGACAAGTCGCGCGCCGCCTCGAACAGCGCGCGCGAACGGGCTTCGCGGTGGGTGGCCACGTTGGCCTGGAATCGCAGGCCCGCCGTCAACTGGCCCGTGACCAGACCGACCACCAGCATCACCGCGAAGGTCAGCAGGTACTGCACATCCGACACCGCAAACGACAGGCGCGGTGGGACGAAGAAAAAATCGAACGCTGCCACGTTCACGAATGCCGCCAGCACCGCCGGGCCGCGGCCCAGCCACACCGCCACGCCGACGACGGCGAGCAAGAACACCATCACGATGTTGGCCAGGTCGAAAAACGGTGCCAGCGCATGCGTGAGCAGCGTGGTGGCGGCACAGACGGCCAGTGCGCCCAGGTAACGCTGCAGGTGCGCGCCGGTGGCGGGCAGCTCATCGGCCACCTTGCCGTGCTCGGGTGTTCGCACGCGCAGGCGCGGCGGTTGGCCTACCTCGATGCGATCGATGTCGGGCGCGGCCGAGCCGATCTGCCAACCCAGCGTGCGCGTGGGCCACCACGAGCGGGTCACGCCGTGGCCCAACACCAGCTTCGATAAATTGTGCGACCGCGCATGGTCGATCAGCCCCTGCGCGACGTTCTGCGCCGACAACACCGCCGTGCTGGCACCGAGGTCGTGCGCCAGCTTCACCGTTCGCAAGATGCCCTCGCGGCGTGCGTCGGCCAGGCGCTGCAAGGCCGGTGTTTCGACATAGACCGCGTGCCAGGTCACCGCGAGCTGCTGCGCCAGCTGCGCTGCGCTGCGCACCACATGCTCGGCCCCTTCGTGCGGGCCGATGCAGCACAGCAGCGCGCCTTCGGTCTTCCACACCTGCGACACCCGGCGGTCGCTGCGCCAGGCCTGCACATCGTCTTCCACGCGGTCGGCGGTGCGGCGCAGCGCCAGCTCGCGCAGTGCCATCAGGTTGCCCTTGCGGAAGAAATTCTTAGCGGCCCGCTCGGCCTGCGCGGGCAGGTAGACCTTGCCGGCCGCCAGCCGCTCGATCAACTCGTCGGCCGGGGTGTCGACCAGCACCACTTCCGCGGCCGAATCGAAGAAGGTGTCGGGCAGCGTTTCGTGCACCACGATGCCGGTGATGCCGCCGACCACGTCGTTCAGGCTCTCCAGGTGCTGCACGTTCAGCGTGCTGTAAACGTCAATGCCGGCGGCGAGCAATTCCTCAACGTCTTGCCAGCGCTTCGGATGGCGCGAGCCGGGCACGTTGGAATGGGCCAGTTCGTCGACTAGCAGCAAGCCGGGTCGGCGCGCCAGAGCGGCATCGAGGTCGAATTCGGCGAGGCGTTTGCCGCGGTACTCGATCTGCGCTGGAGCCAGCAGCGGCAGGCCTTCGAGCATCGTCGCCGTCTCGCTGCGGCCGTGGGTTTCAACGACACCGGCCAGCACATCGATGCCTTCGGCCTGGAGTTTGCGCGCGGCTGCCAGCATGGCGTAGGTTTTGCCGACACCGGCGGACGAACCGAAGTAGATGCGCAGCTTGCCGCGCCCTTCGCGCAACGCGTCGTCGCGAATCTGTGCGAGCAGGGCGTCGGGGTCGGGGCGCAGGCCGTCAGTCATGAAGCCGTGATGCTGTCACACCGCGGTGGTCACGGACGTGCCGCATCGAGCGCCAGGTTGAGCCGCAGCACGTTGACCCGCGGCTCGCCGATGAAGCCGAACAGCCGACCCTCGGTGTGCTGCTCGATCAAGGCCTGCACCTGCTGCAGCGGCACCGTGCGCACCCGCGCCACGCGCGCCGCCTGGTACTGCGCCGCTGCCACGCTGATGTGCGGATCGAGGCCGCTGGCCGACGCGGTGACCAGATCGATCGGCACCGGCGCGGTGTTGCCCGCATCGGCCGCCCGCAAGGCCTCGATGCGGGCCTTGACGGCCTCCGTCAGCGCCGGGTTCAGCGGCCCCTGGTTCGAGCCGCTCGACGCACTGGCGTTGTAGGGGCCGGGGCCGGTCGCCGACGGACGACCCCAGAGGTACTTCGGATCGGTGAAGCTCTGCCCGATCAGCGACGAACCCACGGGCTTGCCATGGCGCAGGATCAGGCTGCCCGTCGCCTGATCGGGAAACGCGGCTTGCGCGATGCCGGTGACCACGAGCGGGTAGACCCCACCGGTCAAGGCGGTCAACACCGTGAACAGCACCAGGGCAGGGCGAAGAATCGGGGTCATTTCGTTGGCCTTCAAACGAGGTGAGTGACTGAGAGCAGCAGGTCGATCGCCTTGATGCCGATGAAGGGCACGATCAAGCCGCCCAGGCCGTAGATCAGCACGTTGCGGCGCAGCAGTGCTGCGGCGCCGATGGCGCGGTAGGCCACGCCCTTGAGCGCCAGCGGGATCAGGAACACGATGACGATCGCGTTGAAGATCACCGCCGACAGGATGGCCGACGACGGGCTGGCCAGCCCCATCACGTTCAGCGCGCCCAGTTGCGGGTAGGTCGTGACGAACATCGCCGGGATGATCGCGAAGTACTTCGCCACGTCGTTGGCGATCGAGAAGGTGGTCAGCGAGCCGCGCGTCATCAGCAGTTGCTTGCCGGTCTCGACGATCTCGAGCAGCTTGGTCGGGTTGCTGTCGAGGTCGACCATGTTGCCGGCCTCCTTCGCGGCCTGGGTGCCGGTGTTCATCGCGACCGCCACATCGGCCTGCGCCAGCGCCGGCGCGTCGTTGGTGCCGTCGCCGGTCATCGCGACCAGCCGACCCTCGGCCTGGTAGTCGCGGATCATCTTCAGCTTGGCCTCGGGCGTGGCCTCGGCGAGGAAGTCATCGACGCCCGCCTCGGCAGCGATGGCCGCTGCTGTCAGGCGGTTGTCGCCGGTGATCATCACCGTCTTGATGCCCATGCGGCGCAGCTCGGCAAAGCGCTCCTTGATGCCGCCTTTGACGATGTCCTTCAGCTCGACGACGCCGAGGACACGCGGTGGCGCGACCGCGACGCCGCTTGCGGTGACCACGCCGTCAGAGACCACCAGCGGCGTGCTCCCCTTGCGCGCCACGTCGTCGGTGGCCTGCTGCACGTCGGCCGGGAAGCTGCCGCCGAGCGATTCGACGTGCTTGCGGATCGCCTGGCCGGCGCCCTTGCGCAATTGCCGCACGGTGCCGTCGGCTGATTCGATGTCGACGCCGCTCATCCTCGTCTGCGCGGTGAAGGGCACGAAGGTGGTCTTCTGCGCGGTCAGGTCTCGCTCGCGAACGTTGAATTTTTGCTTGGCCAGCACGGTGATGCTGCGGCCTTCGGGGGTCTCGTCGGCCATCGACGCGAACTGCGCGGCGTCGGCCAGCTGTTGTTCCGTCGCGCCGACCGCTGGCACGAACGCCGAGGCCTGCCGGTTCCCGAGCGTGATGGTGCCGGTCTTGTCGAGCAGCAGCACGTCGACGTCGCCAGCGGCTTCGACCGCGCGGCCCGACGTGGCAATGACGTTGGCCGCCATCATCCGGCTCATGCCGGCCACGCCGATGGCCGACAGCAGCGCACCGATGGTCGTCGGGATCAGGCACACCAGCAGCGCGATCAGCGCGGTGATGGTGACTGGGGTACCAGACTTCGCTGCCTCCACGCTGAAGATCGAATACGGCAGCAGCGTCACTGTGACCACCAGGAACACGATCGTCAGCGCGACCAGCAGGATCGTCAGCGCGATCTCGTTGGGAGTCTTCTGGCGCTTGGCGCCTTCGACCATCGCGATCATCCGGTCGAGGAACGATTCGCCCGGGTTCACGTTGATGCGCACCACCAGCCAGTCCGACAGCACGCGGGTGCCGCCGGTGACGGAGGCGAAATCCCCGCCGGATTCACGGATGACGGGTGCCGACTCGCCGGTGATGGCGCTCTCGTCGACCGAGGCCACGCCTTCGATGACCTCGCCGTCGAGCGGGATCACGTCACCCGCCTCGACCAGCACCACCGCGCCCTTGCGCAGCTCGTCAGCCTCCTGCGGGTGCCAGGACGAGCCGTGGCGAGGCTGCTCCAGCTTCTTCGCGATGGTCTTCTTCTTCATGCCTCGCAGCGACGAGGCCTGTGCCTTGCTGCGGCCCTCGGCCATCGCCTCGGCGAAGTTGGCGAACAGCACGGTGAACCACAGCCACACCGTGATGGCCAGGATGAACGACTGCGGCGCCTCGCCGTGTCCGCCCAGCGCCTGCACCCACAGGAGGGTGGTGAGGATGCTGCCGACGTAGACGACGAACATCACCGGGTTGCGCCATTGCACGCGCGGGTCGAGCTTGCTGAACGCCGAGGCAATCGCCGGCTTGATGAGGGCAGGGTCCATCAAGGAAAACGTGGCGACATGGTTCATGTCTTGCTCCACAGCATCAGGTGCTCGACGACCGGCCCCAGGGCCAGCGCCGGCACGTAGTTCAGCAGGCCAACCAGCACCACGGTGCCGATCAGCAGCGTGACGAACAGTGGCCCGTGCGTGGGCAGCGTGCCGGCGGTGACCGCCATGCGCTTCTTGGCCGCCAGCGAGCCGGCAATCGCCAGCACCGGCACGATGACGCCGAAGCGGCCGAACCACATCGCCACCGCCAGCAGCGTGTTGTAGAAGGGCGTATTGGCCGACAAGCCGGCGAAGGCGCTGCCGTTGTTGTTGGCCGCCGAGGTGAGGGCGTAGAGGATTTCAGAGAAGCCGTGCGCACCGGGGTTGGCGATGCCGGTCTTGCCTGCGTCGGTCAGCACCGCGACGGCAGCGCCGCCCAGCACGAGGATGGGCGTGACGAGGATGGCGATCGACGTCATCTTCATCTCGAAGACCTCGATCTTCTTGCCCAGGTACTCGGGCGTGCGGCCGATCATCAACCCGGCGATGAAGACCGCCAGGATGGCGAAGATCAGCATGCCGTACAGCCCCGAGCCGACGCCGCCGAACACCACTTCGCCCAACTGCATCAGCACCAGCGGCACCGCACCACCCAGCGGGGTGAACGAGTCGTGCATGCCGTTGACCGCGCCGCACGAGGCCGCGGTGGTGATGGCGGCGAACAGCCCGGTGGCCGCGATGCCGAAGCGCGCTTCCTTGCCTTCCATGTTGCCGCCCGGCTGCGTGGCGCTGGCGACCTGGTCGGCGCCGAGTGCGGCGAGCAGCGGGTTGCCCTGCTGCTCCTGCACGGTGACGACGACCACCGCGACGACGAAGATCGCCGTCATCGCGGCCAGCACCGCAAAGCCCTGACGTGCGTCGCCGACCATGCGGCCGAACATGAACACCAGCGCGGTCGGGATCAAAAAGATCGACAGCATCTGCATGAAGTTGGTCAGCGGCGTCGGGTTCTCGAACGGGTGCGCCGAGTTGGCGTTGAAAAAGCCGCCGCCGTTGGTGCCGAGCATCTTGATCGCTTCCTGTGACGCGACCGGGCCCATCGCCAGCGTCTGCGCTGGGCCTTGCAGGGTGCTCAGGTCTTGATACGCCGCGAAGTTCTGGATCACACCCTGGCTGGCGAGGAAGGCAGCGAAGACCAGCGACAGCGGCAGCAGCACGTACAGCGTGATGCGGGTCAGGTCGACCCAGACATTGCCGATCACGCTGGCGGATTTCGACGTGAAGCCACGGATCAGCGCGATCACCACCACGATGCCTGTGGCGGCCGACAAGAAGTTCTGCACCGTCAGCGCGAGCATCTGCGTCAAGTAGCTCATCGTCGATTCACCGGCATAGCCTTGCCAGTTGGTGTTGGTGACGAAGCTGACCGCCGTGTTGAACGCTGAGTCTGCCGCGACGCCGGGCAGCTGCTGCGGGTTCAGCGGCAGCGCGCCTTGCAGCACTTGCAGCGCAAAAACAGCCACCGCGCCGAGCACGTTGAACGCGATCAAGCCGATGGTATACGGCCGCCAGCCCGTGCCCGCCGAGGCATCGACACCGGCCAGTCGGTACAGGCCACGCTCGGCGGCCTCGACGGGTGACAGCCAGTCCGGCAGGCGACCGTCGGCCAGCGCATGCAGCCAGCGCCCCAAAGGCCAGGCCAGCAAGCCCAGAAGCGCCAGGTAGGCGGCCAGCAGCATCCATGCGGGGGCGCCCATCAGAACTGCTCCGCCTTGAGCAGGGCATAAACCAGGTAGGCGAACAAGCCCACCGCGACGCACAGAAACAAGATGTCCATCGAACCTCGGGAAAGGCAGTGGCGATGACCGGGGAGCGTAGGGATCAGCGCGTCAAGTCGGTGTAGATATACCGGGCTGGCGCATCAAGATCGCATCAAGATCGAGCCCATCGACGCAAGCTACTGGATGTTGATGCCGCAGGCTGGGTGCCCAACGCAAAAGGCCCGGTCTTGCGACCGGGCCTTTTGCCCTGTGGCGCCCAGGCATGGAGCCTGGGCGCGCTCAGTGTGATGACAGACTCAGACTCAGCGCTTGGACTTGGCGGCAGCGGTGGCCTTGACCGCCGTGCTGGTCATGGCCTGGAAGTTGGCTTCCGCCACTTCAACGGCTTGCTTCGACGCCTTGTGCACGCTTTCGTAGGCGTTGTTCGCGGCAGCAACCGCAGACTTCACCAAGGCGACTGCGTTTTCGCTGCCGGCCGGTGCGTTCTTGACGGCGGTGTCGACCACCGACATGAACTTCTTCTGCGCATCGGCAGCGGTCGCTTCAGCGGACTTGGTGATCTCCGACGTGGTCGCGGTGGCGATGTCATACAGATGGCGGCTGTAGGCGGCGGCCTTTTCAGCGGCGGGCTGCAACAGCGAGGTTTGCAGGGCCAGCAGTTCTTGTGCGTCCTTGGCCGACAGAGCGGCCTTGGTCGATTCAGCGGCTTCGCCCATCGCGGCCTTGGCCACTTGCAGGTTCAGCTCGACGAGCTTTTCAACGCCTTCGAAGGCCTTGGCGGTCAGGCCGAACAGCGTGTCGAGGTTGGTTTTTTGGGCGGCAACGATTTGTTCTGCGGTCAACATAGAGATCTCCTGAAAGTAGAGAAAGAATGACGGCGCAAGAGCAAAGAGGATGAAGCTCAGGGCCGCGGGCCATACAACACGTTCAAGCTGACCCACAAACATTGTTGCAGTGCAGCATGAGACGGAGTATAGAAGCCCACAGTGACTTGGCAAGCCTTTTTTGGTGCAATGCAGCAAAACTAGGGTGGTCGTCCTAAATCCCAGGTTTCGGGGGTCCTTGGTCGGCTCTGCACAATCCACTTGGTGCAGGCCTTCCACTCCGACCACTTTGTGCTGCCGCTGCCCGAGGGGCACCGCTTTCCGATGGCGAAGTACCGGATGCTGCGGGATCGGGTGGCTGCCGAGTTGCCCGGTGTCACGTTGATCGAGGCACCTGTGGCGTCTGATGATGAACTGCTGCGGGTGCACACGCTGCAATACGTGGGCGAGGTGACCGAAGGCCGGCTGTCGGCAGCGCAGCAGCGCGAGATTGGTTTCCCGTGGTCGATGGCAATGGTCGAGCGATCGCGTCGATCGGTGGGCGCCACCGTCGCCGCAGCGCGCGCGGCCCTTGCCGGTGGCGGCGTGGCCGTCAACCTGGCCGGTGGCACCCACCACGCCTACGCCGACCACGGCAGCGGCTTTTGCGTCTTCAACGATGTGGTGGTGGCGGCGCGAGGGATGCAGGCCGACTGGCGCAGCCAGCAAGCCGGTCCGCTGCGCGTCGCGGTGATCGACCTCGACGTGCACCAGGGCAATGGCACCGCGGCGATCTGCCGCGACGACACCACGATCACCACGCTGTCGATGCACGGCGCGAAGAATTTCCCGTTTCGCAAGGAGGCGAGCGACATCGACATCGATCTGCCCGATGGCTGCGCAGACGACGAGTACCTGACCGCGTTGGATGGCGCGCTGGATCAACTCTGGCGACACGGTGAATCCACCGTTATGCCGAAGTTGATCTTCTTCCTGGCCGGTGCCGACCCGCATGAAGGCGATCGCCTGGGCCGGTTGAAGCTGACCGCGGCTGGCCTGGCCGAGCGCGATCGGCGGGTATTCAGCACGGCGCTGCAACGGCGCATTCCCGTTGCGGTCTCGATGGCGGGTGGCTATGGGAATGTGATCGAGGACACGGTGGCGCTGCAGCTCACCACTTTGCGTCTGGCGTTCCAGCATTGGCAGGCCTGGCAGGGACTGCCCCGCGCGCTGCCGGGTCGTCCGGCCCGGGTCGCCTGAGACAATCGGGCGATGGAAAACCTGCCCTGGATCACGCTGGCGCTCAGCGTTGTCACCCTGCTGCTGATCCTGTGGCTGGCGCTGCGCCGCACCGATGAGTCAGCCGCCCGCGCCGACCACCAGGCGCTGATCGATGCGTTTCGCAGCGGCTCCGAGCGCCTGGAGCGCGAGCTGCGCGACGAACTGGGCCGCAGCGCCCAGGGCACGCGGGTCGAGCTGGGCACTGCGCTCGGTACCTTTCAGCAGACGCTGTTGAACCAGCAAGGCGACGTGGCCCGCACGCAGACCACCCAGGCCCAGGCCTCGCGCGAATCACTCGATGCAGCGCTGAAGCGCTTTTCCGACACGCTGGGGGCGCAGCTGCGCGACATGGCCGAGGCCAATGAGCGGCGACTCGGCGAGGTCAAGACCAGCGTAGAGCAGCGGCTCACCACGCTGCAGCAGGGCAACGAGGCCAAGCTTGAACAGATGCGCGCCACC
>JAKFUQ010000257.1 GCA_021732645.1 Rhizobacter sp.
GGTAGCCGCTCGGGTCGATGCCGATCACGTCTTTCTCGATGTCGAAGCGCACGGTGCCTGCGATCGCATAGGCCACCACGAGCGGCGGCGATGCGAGGAAGGCTTGCTTGGCATACGGGTGAATCCGGCCGTCGAAATTGCGATTGCCCGACAACACGGCGGTGGCGTACAGGTCACGGTCGATCACTTCTTTCTGGATCACCGGGTCGAGCGCGCCCGACATGCCGTTGCAAGTGGTGCAGGCGAAGGCCACGATGCCGAAGCCGAGCTTCTCGAGTTCCGTCAACAGGCCGGCTTCGTCGAGATAGAGCTGCACGGTCTTGGAGCCAGGCGCAAGCGACGACTTGACCCAGGGCTTGCGCACCAGCCCGCGGGCATTGGCGTTGCGCGCCAGCAGGCCGGCGGCGATCACGTTGCGCGGGTTGCTGGTATTGGTGCAACTGGTGATGGCAGCGATGATCACTGCGCCGTCGGGCATCTGCCCTGGCACCTCTTCCCACTTGGCGGCAATGCCGCGCGCGGCCAGGTCGCTGGTGGGCAGGCGCTTGTGCGGGTTGGAGGGGCCGGCCATGTTGCGCACCACGCTCGACAGGTCGAAGTGGATGGTGCGCTCGTACTCGGCGGTGGCCAGCGCGTCGGCCCACAGGCCAGCCTCCTTCGCATAGGTTTCAACCAAGTGCACCTGCTCGGCCTCCCGGCCCGTGAGTTTCAGGTAGTCGATGGTCTGGCGGTCGATGTAGAACATTGCGGCGGTGGCGCCGAATTCCGGTGTCATGTTCGAGATGGTCGCGCGGTCGCCCAGCGTGAGCGCAGAAGCGCCCTCGCCGAAGAACTCGAGATAGGCGCCAACCACCTTTTCCTTGCGCAGGAACTCGGTCAATGCCAGCACGATGTCGGTCGCGGTGATGCCGGGCTGCGGCTTGCCGCCAAGCTCGACGCCCACGATGTCGGGCAGGCGCATCCAGGAGGCGCGGCCCAGCATCACGCTCTCGGCTTCGAGCCCGCCGACGCCGATCGCGATCACGCCCAGTGCATCGACGTGCGGCGTGTGGCTGTCGGTGCCGACCAGCGTGTCGGGGTAGGCGATGCCGCCCTGTGCATGCACCACGGGCGACATCCGTTCGAGGTTGATCTGATGCATGATCCCGTTCCCCGGCGGGATCACCTCCACGTTCTTGAACGCCTGCTTCGTCCACTCGATGAAGTGGAACCGGTCCTCGTTGCGGCGGTCCTCGATGGCGCGGTTCTTCTCGAACGCATCGGGGTCGAAGCCGGCGTACTCCACCGCCAGCGAGTGATCAACGATCAACTGGGTCTGCACCACCGGATTGACCTGCGCCGGATCACCCCCCCGCGCGGCGATGGCGTCGCGCAGGCCGGCCAGATCGACCAAGGCCGTCTGGCCCAGGATGTCGTGGCAGACCACGCGCGCAGGAAACCATGGGAAATCGCGATCGCGCCGGCGCTCGATCAGTTGAACGAGCGCATCGCTCAACAGCGCCGGGTCGCAGCGGCGCACCAGATTCTCGGCATGGACGCGCGAGGTGTAGGGCAACCCGGCCCAGGCCCCCGGCTGCAGCGCATCGACGGCCTCGCGAGCGTCGAAGTAATCGAGCAGCGTGCCCGGCAGATTCTTGCGGTGAGCGGTGTTCATGGTGGTGACGTGCAAGATGGACGGCCTGTGGACGGAGGGATGCGTTTACTGGCGCGCGCTCAGCGCCACGAACGTCTGGTCGTCGGGCCCGATGTAATTCGCGCTCGGCCGGATGATCTTGTTGTCCACCCGCTGCTCGATCACGTGCGCGACCCAGCCGCTGGTGCGGGCGATGACGAACAGCGGTGTGAACATCGCGGTCGGCACGCCCATCATGTGATAGCTCACCGCGCTGAACCAGTCGAGGTTGGGGAACATGTTTTTCATCTCCCACATCACGGTCTCGAGCCGCTCGGCGATGTCGAACATCTTGGTCGAGCCGGCTTCGACCGACAGCGATTTGGCCACGCCCTTGATCACGACGTTGCGCGGATCGCTGATCGTGTAAACCGGGTGGCCGAAGCCGATCACGACCTCTTTGGCCTCGACGCGACGGCGGATGTCGGCCTCGGCATGCGTCGGGCTGTCGTAGCGCTTCTGAATTTCGAACGCGAACTCATTGGCGCCCCCATGCTTGGGACCGCGCAAGGCGCCGATGCCACCCGTGACGGCCGAGTACACGTCGCTGCCCGTGCCAGCCACCACGCGCGCGGCGAACGTGGACGCATTGAACTCATGCTCTGCGTACAGGTTCAGCGAGGTGTGCATTGCACGCTCCCACGAGGCGCTCGGCTTGACACCGTGCAACAGGTGCAGGAAGTGCGCGCCGATCGAGTCGTCGTCGGTTTCAACCACGATGCGCTTGCCGGAGGTGCTCCAGTGGTACCAGTACAGCAGCATCGAGCCGAGCGAAGCCATCAGGCGGTCGGCGATGTCGCGCGCGCCGGGAATGTTGTGATCGTTTTTCTCGGGCAGCACGCAACCCAGCGCCGACACGCCGGTGCGCATGACATCCATCGGATGGGCCGAAGCCGGCAACTGCTCCAGCGCGACCATGACGCTGGCTGGCAGGCCGCGCAACGCTTTCAGCTTGTTCTTGTAGGCACGCAGTTCGGCGGCCGTGGGCAACGTGCCATGCACCAGCAGGTGCGCCACTTCTTCGAACTCGCACGACTCGGCCAGGTCGAGGATGTTGTAGCCGCGGTAATGCAGGTCGTTACCAGTGCGGCCGACGGTGCACAGCGCGGTGTTGCCGGCGGTGACGCCCGACAAGGCAACGGACTTCTTGGGTTTGGCGATGGGAGACGTGGCGGTCACAGACATGGTTTTGCTTTCACTCGACCCGGGGCAGGCCAATTCGATTCGCAATCTTCGCAATGGCACGGGCCATCGACAAGGACTGAAATGGCGTGAATTTGCGAACCTGAACTGCGAATTTGCGAATTTTGCGAATACCGCGAACGTGCCGTGTCACTCACCGCCGATGTCGTCTGGCGTGCTGACGCACACGCGGGCCCGGCCCTCATGCTGAGAGCCGGGCCCGGGTGTGGATGCTGGGATCGATACGGCGCCGCTGCCGGGCGCCGCCTCCGTTGCGCGCCGCCGGTTTACTTCTTCGGCGTTTTCGGTGCTGCGTTTGCCGCTCGCGGGCTCTGTGCGGCCAGCGCCTGGCGGGCCGCCCGTGCCACGCTGTCCGCATCAACGCCGAACAGCTGGCGCAAGGCGGCACGCGTGTCGCTGCGACCGAAGCCGTCGGTGCCCAGTGTCAGGAACGACCGGCCCGCGGGCAGGAACGCGCGGACGGCTTCGGGCACCGCACGCACGTAATCGGTGGCCGCGATGATCGGCGCGGTACCGCCACCGAGCTGCTGCGCCACGAATGGCAAGGGCGCATCGCGCCCGGCCAGCATCGCGGCCTCGCAGGCCTGACCGTCACGCGCCAGCTCGCTCCAGCTCGTCACGCTGTAGACCTCGGTGGCGATACCCTCGGCAGCCAATGCCTTTGCCGCCTTCACCACCTCGTTGAGGATGGCGCCCGAGCCCATCAGCGTCACTTGCGCCGCGGTGCTGCCTGCCGGGTAGGTGGCGAAACGATAGCAACCGCGCAGCACGTCCGCATGGGCCGAAGCGGGCAGGCTGGGCTGCGCGTAGTTCTCGTTCATCAGCGTGACGTAGTAGAAAACGTCCTTCTGCTCAACAATCATGTCCTGGATGCCGGCGTCGATGATCACGGCCATTTCGCCCGCGTAGGCCGGGTCGTAGGCCTTGCAGTTCGGGATCGTTGCGGCGATCAGATGGCTGGACCCGTCCTGGTGCTGCAAGCCTTCGCCACCCAAGGTCGTGCGCCCCGAGGTCGCGCCGAGCAGGAAGCCCCGCGCGCGCTGGTCCGCCGCCGCCCAGATCTGGTCACCGATGCGCTGGAAGCCGAACATCGAGTAGTAGATGTAGAACGGCAGCATCGCGATGCCATGCACGCTGTAGCTGGTGGCGGCCGCCGTCCAGCTGGCGATGGCACCGGCTTCGCTGATGCCTTCTTCCAGAATCTGGCCATCGGTGGCTTCGCGGTAGCTCAGGATGGTGTCGATGTCTTCCGGCGCATAGCGCTGGCCAACGCTCGAATAGATGCCGACCTGCTTGAACAGGTTGGCCATGCCGAAGGTGCGCGCCTCGTCTGCGACGATGGGCACGACGCGCGGGCCCAGCGCAGCGTCCTTGAGAAGCGAGCCGAGCATGCGCACGAACGCCATCGTGGTGCTCATTTCCTTGCCTTCGGCATCGAGGGCGAACTGCGCGTAGGCGGCCAGCGCCGGCTTGGGCACGACGTCGCACATGGTTTCGCGCTTGGGCATCGAGCCGCCGAGCGCCTGGCGGTGCGACTTCAGGTACTGCATCTCCGGGCTGTCGTCGGTGGGTTTGTAGAACGTGAGCGACGTGGCCTGCTCGTCGGTCATCGGCAGCTGGAATCGGTTGCGGAAACCGATGATGTCGGCGCTCTCGAATTTTTTCTGCGAGTGCGTGGTCATCTTTCCCTGCCCCGCGCTGCCCATGCCGTAGCCTTTCTTCGTGTGCGCGAGGATGACCGTGGGCTGGCCCTTGTGCGCTGCCGCCGCTGCGTAGGCGGCATGGATCTTCACCACATCGTGGCCGCCGCGCTTCAAGCGATCGATCTGCTCGTCGGTCATGCCTTGCGCAAGGCTCGCGAGTTCGGGGTTCTGGTTGAAGAAGTGATCCCGGTTGAAGCGACCGTCCTTGGCCGCGAAGGTCTGCATCTGGCCATCGACCGTGTTCGCGAACGCGCGCTTCAGTGCGCCCGTGGTGTCACGGGCGAACAAGCCGTCCCAGTCACTGCCCCAGACCAGCTTGATGACGTTCCAGCCGGCACCCGCGAACAGCATTTCGAGCTCGTCGATGATGCGACCGTTGCCACGCACCGGACCGTCGAGCCGCTGCAAATTGCAGTTGACGACCCACACCATGTTGTCGAGCTTCTCGCGCGCAGCCAAGGTCAGCGCGCTCATGGATTCGGGCTCGTCCATCTCGCCGTCGCCGAACACGCCCCACACCTTGCGACCGGTGCAATCGAGCAATTTGCGATCGGTGAGGTAGCGCATGAACCGCGCGTGGTAGATCGAACTGATGGGGCCGATGCCCATCGAGCCGGTGGGAAACTGCCAGAAGTCCGGCATCAGGTACGGGTGTGGGTAGCTGCACAGCCCACGCAGCCCCTGCGCCGACGCGGTGATCTCCTGGCGGTAATGCAACAGATCGGCTTCGGTGAAGCGCCCCTCGAGGAAGGCGCGCGCGTACACACCGGGCGAGCTGTGTGCCTGGAAAAACACCAGGTCGCCCCGGTGGTTCTCGTCGCGGGCATGGAAGAAATGGTTGAAGCCGGTCTCGAACAGGTCGGCCGCGCTGGCGTAGCTGGCAATGTGGCCGCCAAGTTCGCCGTAGGCCTGGTTGGCACGCACCACCATGGCCAACGCGTTCCAGCGGATCAGCGCGCCGAGCCGCTCTTCGACGGCCAGATCGCCGGGGAACGCGGGCTGCTCTTCGACCGAGATGCTGTTGACGTAAGGCGTCGTCAGCTCCGGCGTCCACTTGACCCGACGCTGTTGGGCGCGGTCGGACAGCGCCTCAAGGATCTGCTGCGCCCGCGCCGGGCCCTGGGTCTCGAGCACGCTGTCGAAAGCCTGGCGCCACTCTTCGGTTTCATGCGGGTCTGAATCGGCGGAGAGACTGCATCCGGGGTTGGCGAGGTTGATCATGTCGTCGTGCTTTCTGCAATCAAGGTGCTCGCGCTGCGGTGAGGCGAAACGCGGTGGATTCTGAACTTTAGGGCGAGGAATGCGGCAGTTGCTTCCGAAGAGGATGAAAACCGTCGGTGTTTACAGCACAAAATGCCGCTCCCTTTCTAATCGAGAGCACGATGGACCTTGACGCGACCGACCTGAAGATTCTGCGTGAGCTGCAGACCGATTCGAGCCTGTCCAACGTGGAGCTGGCCAAGCGTGTGCACCTGTCACCCTCGCCTTGCCTGGCCCGCGTGCGGGCGCTGGAAGCCGGCCAGGTGATCCGCCGGCACGTGGCCCTGCTCGATGCCAACCAACTGGGGCTGCACTTGAATGTCTTCATCTCGATCAGCCTCAAGCAGCAGACGCGCGCCGCGCTGGAGGCGTTCGAGGCCAAGATCTGCACGCGCGACGAGGTCATGGAGTGCTACCTGATGAGCGGCGATGCCGACTACCTGATCCGCGTGGCCTTGCCTGATATCGCCTCGCTGGAGCGCTTCATCATCGAACAGCTGTCGCCGATGAAAGAGGTCGAGAAAATCCGCTCGAGCTTCGCGCTGAACCAGGTGCGCTACAAGACCGCGCTGCCGCTGCAGTTCGTGAGCTGACGCTCAGCCCGTCACAAGTCTTCGGCCGCAATCGGCGCGCGCAGGATCATGTCGGTCAGCCCGCGGCCCGGTGGCAGCGTCGGGTAGACGTTCTCACGGCTGTCAACCAGCACCTCGATGAACACCAGCTGCCGGGCATCGGCGAAGGCCTCGCGCAAGCCGGGCTCGAGTGCGGCGTCAGATTCGAGGCGCAGGCCGCGGTGGCCGTAGGCCTCGGCGAGCCGGACGAAATCGGGCAGCGCCTCCATGTAGCTGTGCGAGCGACGGCGGCCGTGGTACAGGTCTTGTTGCTGGCGCACCATGCCCAGCTGGCGGTTGTTAAGGCAGATGATCTTGATCGGCAACCGGTACTGCATGCACGTCATCAGCTCCTTGGTGCTCATCTGGATGCTGCCGTCGCCACTGATGCAGACCACGGTTTTGCCAGGGTGCGCCATGGCGGCGCCGATGGCCGCCGGCAGGCCGAAACCCATGGTGCCCAGACCACCCGAATTGACCCAGCGCCGCGGCTGACGGAACGGGAAGTACTGCGCCGTCCACATCTGGTGCTGCCCAACGTCCGAGGTGACGATGAAGTCCTCGGCACCGGGCAAGGCCGACAGCAGCTCGATCACGCGCTGCGGCTTGATCCTGCCGTCGCTGGGCGGATAGGCCAGACAGCGTGCACCGCGCCAGGCATCGATCTGCGCCCACCAGGCATCCGGCCGCATGGCGACGACGCCCGCCTCGCGCAGCAGCGCGTTCAAGGCATCGAGCACCTGGGCGCAGTGGCCGACGATGGGGATGTCGACCGCGACGCGCTTGGAGATCGAGGTGGGATCGATGTCGATGTGGACGATGCGGCGGCGCGGCTTGGCGAAGTCCGCGGGGTCGCCGATCACGCGGTCGTCGAAGCGCGCACCGATGGCGATCAGCACGTCGCAGTGCTGCATCGCCATGTTGGCTTCATACAGGCCGTGCATGCCCAGCATGCCGAGCGATTGCGGGTGGGTGGCGTCGAAGCCGCCCAGCCCCATCAACGTGCCAGTGACAGGCGCTCCGGTCAGTGCAGCGAGCTCGCGCAACTGCGCGTGGGCTTCACCGAGCACGATGCCACCGCCGTAATAAATCAATGGCCGTTCTGCGCTGCGGATCGCATCAACTGCCGTGCGCAACTGGCCGTGTGCGGCCGGCCACGAGGTACGGTACGCGCGGATCGTGACCTCAGCGGCGTAGTCAAAGGGCCGCGGCCGTGCTTCGTTCAACACCGCACCAGCCAACTCCACCAGCACCGGCCCCGGCCGGCCGGTGCGGGCGAGGAAGAACGCCTTCTTCAGCGTCGCCTCGAGCAGGTCGGCATTCGTCAACGCCAGGCTGTGCTTGACGCAGGAACGCGTCAGGCCAAGCGTGTCGCACCGGTCGCTGTCGGAGTGGTCGTGGTCACACGCGTCATTGGCCAGCGCGGTGCTTTCAGCGACCAGCACGACCATCGGAATGGAGTCGAGGTGGGCCGTTTCGATGCCGGTGATCGCATTCGTGACGCCTGCGCCGGAGGTGATCACGCAAACACCCACCTGACCGCTGGCCCGCGCGTAGCCGTCGGCCGCATGGGCGGCGCTTTGCTCGTGGCGCAGGAACACCGCGTCGAGCGTGCTGCGCGTCAGCCGCTCGAACACCGACAGATCGCTGGCCCCCGGGTGCACGAAGACACAGGTCACGCCTTCGGCGAGCAACGCGCTGACCACGTGATCAGCGCCAGTGGTGACCGACAGCGACGCCTTTTCCGGCGCTGCGCATGGCAGCGGTGTCGCCACTGACGGTGTGGCTTGCGGGGCGGCAGACAGGGGCTGGGACAGCGATGGGCTCATGCATCAAAACTGTAAACAGCCCTGTGCAGCACGGTGTTCCGCATTTCACGGTCGGATCATGGTTTTGCAGCACGACGTGCTGTGGAACTACCCGTAATCTCTTTGCATGCCGGTTCGAACCCGTTCGTCGCGAACATGAGAAAAACCTACATGGGCGTGCGCCTGAAGGCGCTGCGTGAGAAGCGCGGTCTGACGCAGCTGGCGCTTGCCAGTGCGCTGAAGCTGTCGCCCAGCTACTTGAACCAGATCGAAAACGACCAGCGGCCGCTCACCGTGGCAGTGCTGTTGCGGCTGCAATCCGCCTTCGGAATCGACCTTCAGCTTTTCTCGGAAGACGAGCAGGCGCGCACGCTCACCGATCTGCGGGAAGTCTTCGCGGACGTTCCCACCGCGGGCGCCGTGCCGTTGGCCGAAGCGCAAACGATCGCCCAACAGATGCCATCGGTCACCCAGGTGCTGTTCCTGCTGCACAAGCGCGCACGCTCGGCCGAGGAACGGTTGTCGGCGATCGCCGCCAGCGCCGACGGGGACCGCTACGCGGGCGACCTGATGGCCCCGCTGCAGCCCTACGAGGAGGTGCGCGATTTTTTCTATGCACGACACGACCACATGGCGGAGCTCGACCTGCGCGCCGAGGCGCTGTACGAGCGGCTGCACGTGGACATGGAGCGCACGGAAACATCGGACGACGCATCGGCACTCGCGCTGCGGCTCGAGCGGTACCTGAATCAGAAGCACGACATCACCGTGCGCTACACAACGGCCGTCGACATGCAGCGCCTCGCCATCCGTCGCTACGACGGCGCCTCCCGCATGCTCACACTGTCACGCGGCGTCGAGCCTGGGCAACGCGCATTCCAGATCGGCATCCAGATCGCATTTCTGGAGATGAGCGCACTCATCGACTCGTACACGCAGGCGGACGCGTTCACGACCGCTGAGGCCCGGAGCCTGGCGCGCATCGGTTTCGCCAACCATTTCGCGGGCGCGCTGGTGCTGCCCAACCGAAGGCTGCAGACGTGCGCCGAGGAGCTGCGCTACGACATCGACCTGCTCAGCGAACGCTTCGGCGTGAGCTTCGAAACCTTGGGTCACCGGTTGTCGACCATGCACCGCGCCGGCGGACAGGGGATCCCGTTTTTCTTCGTGCGCGTGGACCGCGCCGGCAACATCTCGAAGCGCCAGTCGTCTGCTGACTTTCACTTCTCGCGCACCGGCGGCACCTGCCCGCTCTGGAACGTGTACGAAGCGTTCGCCCACCCCGGAAAAACCATCACGCAACTGGCCCGCATGCCCGATGGACGCACCTACCTGTGGGTTGCTCGGTCCGTTGAACACCGCCGAGGCGGTCACGGCGCGCCCACCCGGTCGTTCGCCGTGGCGCTGGGCTGCGATGTGAAACACGCCGACCGGCTGGTTTACGCCAAGGGCCTGGCATTGGCCGACCCCGAAGCCGCCACCCCGATCGGCGCCGGCTGCAAGGTCTGCGACCGCGACGACTGCGCCCAACGCGCGTTCCCCGCATTGGGACGTGCGCTCCGCATCGATGAAAACCTGAGGCAGTTTGCGCCGTATGCGAGTGGCAGCCGATGAGGGACAGAACCTGGACGCGCCCGTACCGAAGCCGTTCCAAACCCATCGATCTTGCATCCAGTCAAGATCAATCCGGGGGGAGACGGATGAACCACGCAGGATTTTGAGGAGGCTCCAATCTTTGAGAGGATGGAGCCATGAAGAAGTCGAATGAGCCTTGACCGGCTCAGCGCAAGTCTTTCCACCAAGCCTTGTTCTCACGAGGCTGACCCAAGGTCAGCACCTCGCCGATCTCGGGCGTGGCCAGCGGCAGGCTCTTTTGCTCGGTCAGGGCCAACACGCTGTCCATCGGGTGGCGCCAGGCATGCATCGCCAGATCAAAGGTGCTGTTGTGCACCAGGTACAGCAGTTTCGCGCGCAGATCGACGAAGGCCTGCACGGTCTGCTCGGGCGTCAAGTGCACGCTTGGCCAGTACGCATCGTAGGCGCCGTTCTCCATCAGTGCGATGTCGAACCCGCCGAAACGCTCGCCGATCTGCTTGAATCTGTCCGAATAACCGGTGTCACCGCTGTAGTAGATGCGCGCTTCGCCAGTGGCAATGACCCACGACGCCCACAGGGTGCTGTTGCGGTCCCACGGCGTGCGTCCGGAGAAGTGCTGTGCTGGCGTGGCCGTGAGCGTGATGTCGCCCGCGGTATGCGACTGCCACCAGTCAAACTCCTCGATGCGCTCGGCCGGCACGCCCATGCCGATCAGGCGTGCACCCACGCCCAGTGGCACGTAATGCCGCTGCACGCGTTGCTTCAGCGTTTCAATGGTCAGCTTGTCCAAGTGGTCGTAGTGGTCGTGCGACAGGATCAGCCCGTCGATCGGCGGCAGTTCGTCGAGTGACAGCGGTGTCGGATGAAACCGCTTCGGACCAGCAAAGGAAACCGGCGATGCACGCTCGCTGAAGACGGGATCGATCAGCCAGTAGCGACCGCGCAGCTTCAGCAGATGCGATGAATGTCCGAGGCGGATGATGTGGACCGCGGTGGGGTCCAGCGCGTCAAGCGCCGCGCGGTCCAGCCGGCGCACCGGAATCGGGTCGATCGGCACCGTGCCCTCAGGCTTCTGGCCCAGAAAGCGGGTCCAGATCGACCAGTTGTCGCGTGACGGCAGCGCTTGGGGATTCGGCGCGTTGATGAAGCCGCAGGCGCCGTCGGACTGTGGCGATGCGGCGTAGCGGGGCGGGCAAGGCCCGGCTTCGGCAGAGGCGGTTAGCCCGAACTGCACACCAAGGAAGAGAGCAAGGCAGACGGCGGAGCGCAGTGATCGCAGGCGCAGACGCGCTGTTTCGCTCCGCGCGAAGGCCGCCGACTCAGCCCTGAAGACATGTCGACCGGTGCCAGGGCATGTGTTGCTGTGCAGGGTGTCCATCGAGATCGCAAGCGGTTTCAGTGACCCTGCATGGAGCGGTATCCCGTGGATGGGTTCATTGACCGGCAGAAATAAAAACGGGCCCCGAAGGCCCGTATTTCCTAGCTGTCTGGCGGAGAGGGTGGGATTCGAACCCACGGTACCTTGCGGTACGCCTGATTTCGAGTCAGGTACATTCGACCACTCTGCCACCTCTCCAGCACGTTCGATGCTGCCGGTTGGTCAAAACCGGAACTCAGAATTCTAGCGCAGCACACAGCGCTGAAACACCCCGGTCTCAGCCCTTCAACACCGCCAAGCCGCCCATGTAGGGGCGCAGCGCCTCGGGCACGGTGATCGAACCATCGGCGTTCTGGTAGTTCTCGAGCACGGCCACCAGCGCGCGGCCCACCGCGACACCCGAGCCATTGAGCGTGTGCACGAACTCGTTGCGGCCCTGCGCCGATTTGTAGCGTGATTGCATGCGCCGCGCCTGAAAGGCCTCGCAGTTGGAGCACGAGCTGATCTCGCGGTAGGTGTTCTGCGCCGGCACCCACACTTCGAGGTCGTAGGTCTTGGCCGAGCCGAAGCCCATGTCACCGGTGCACAGCAGCAGCACGCGGTAAGGCAGGCCAAGCTTTTGCAACACCGCTTCGGCGTGGCGCACCATGTCGTCCAGCGCCGCATCGCTGTGCTCGGGCTGGGTAACCTGCACCATCTCGACCTTGTCGAACTGGTGCTGGCGGATCAAGCCCCGCGTGTCGCGCCCGGCGCTGCCCGCTTCAGAGCGGAAGCACGGGCTGTGTGCCGTCAGCTTGATCGGCAGCTGGTCGGCGGCCAGCACCTGCTCGCGCACGCTGTTGGTGAGCGAGATCTCGGAAGTCGAGATCAGGTACTGCTCGGGCTGCGTTTCATCGCCACCGCGCGACACCCAGAACATGTCCTCCTTGAACTTCGGCAACTGCCCAGTGCCTTCCAGCACGTCGCGGTTGACGATGTAAGGCGTGTAGCACTCGGTGTAGCCGTGCTGCTGCGTCTGCACATCCAGCATGAACTGCGCAAGCGCGCGATGCAGCCGGGCGAC
>JAKFUQ010000123.1 GCA_021732645.1 Rhizobacter sp.
GTGGCCCGTGGGTCGCGTCAGCGCCTTCGGGCGGCCGGGCGGCGCTTACATGTGGCGGCGCCTGGTCCTGCGCGATTTCGTCATCGTCACCACACTCGACGTGGAGCTGGCCGCCGGCTTCTCGGTGCTGACCGGTGAGACCGGCGCCGGCAAGTCGATCCTGATCGACGCGTTGCAACTGGCGCTCGGCGGCCGGGGCGATGTCGGCGTGGTGCGCGAAGGTGCGCAGCGCTGTGAGATCAGCGCCGAATTCGACACGCCGCCCGGCTTGAGCGGCTGGCTGGCCGAGGCCGGTTTCGACGCCGGCGACAGCCTGCTGCTGCGCCGCACGATCGATACGCAAGGCAAGAGCCGGGCCTGGGTCAATGGCAGCACGGCGACGATTGCACAGCTGCGCGAGGTGGCTGACCACCTGGTCGACATCCACGGCCAGCATGCCTGGCAAAGCCTGACTCGGCCGGCTGCGGTGCGTGACATGCTCGATGCCTATGCAGGTGCCGATACCCAGGCGATCGGCAGCGCATGGGCCGAGTGGCGCGCCGCCAGCGACGCGCTGACGCGAGCGCAGACGCAGCAGGCCGACATCGAACGCGAGCGCGAACGGCTGGCCTGGCAGATCGGCGAGGTCGACAAGCTGGCGCCCGGTGTCGATGAATGGGCCGAGCTGAATGCCGAGCACACCCGGCTGGCCAATGTGCAGACCCTGCTCGACGCCGCACGCGAGGCGCTGGATGCGATCAGCGAGGCCGACGACAGCGCCGACACCTTGACCGGCCGTGCGATCGACCGCCTGCGCGATGCGGCCGAGATCGATGGGGAGCTCGCCGCCGTGGTCGAGGTGCTGCAAGGCGCACAGGCACAACTGCAGGACGCGGCGCACACGCTGTCGGGCTTCCTGAACGACACCGACACCGATCCGCAGCGCCTGAGCGAACTCGACGAGCGGCTGTCAGCCTGGATGGGCCTGGCGCGCCGCTACCGCCGCTCGCCGGCCGATCTGGCCGCGCTGCTGGCGCAGTGGAAAGACGAGTTGCGCGCACTCGACGCCGCGGCCGACCTGGACGCGCAGCGGGCGCGGCTGGCGCAGGCGCGATCGGCCTACGAAGCCGAAGCGGCTCGCGTGTCCACGATTCGTTGGAAGGCAGCACCGAAACTTGCTAACGCCGTCACCCAGGCGATGCAGCAGCTCGGCATGGTCGGCGGTCGCTTCGAGGTGCTGCTGACGGCGCAGGAATCGCCGCAGTCCTTCGGCATGGAATCGGCCGAGTTCCTGGTCGCCGGGCATGCGGGTGCCACGCCGAGGCCGCTGGCCAAAGTAGCCTCTGGCGGCGAGCTGTCGCGCATCGCATTGGCGATCGCGGTGACGACCTGCCAGCTGCACCGGGGCGATGCCGGCGCCGGCACGCTGATCTTCGACGAGATCGATGCCGGCGTCGGTGGCGCGGTGGCCGATACCGTCGGGCGCCTGATGAAGCAGCTGGGCGCCGATCGGCAGGTGCTGGCCGTGACCCACCTGCCACAGGTGGCGGCCTGTGCGGATCACCACCATGTGGTGTCGAAGCGCTCGGCCGATGGCGCGGTGCGCAGCGAGATCCATGGGGTCACGGGCGAGGCCCGTGTCGTCGAGATCGCCCGCATGCTGGCGGGCGAACGGCTCTCGGACACCAGCCTCGCGCATGCGCAAGAGATGCTGGCGATGGGGCTGTCGCCGACCGTTGACGTGTCGCCGGCACCAGAGGAGAAGTCATCGTGACGACGACAGAACACGGCGACGCAGGCTCGCCTGCCGAGGCCACTGCCGCGCGCGAGGTGGTGCTGGTCACCGGCATTTCGGGCTCGGGCAAATCGGTCGCGCTGCATGCGCTGGAGGACGCCGGCTTCTTCTGCATCGACAACCTGCCGCCCGAGTTGCTGCGCGGTTTTCTGCAACTGGAACACCGACTGAACGACCAGCGCGTGGCGATCGCCGTCGATGTGCGCAGCGCCGGGTCGCTGCCGCACCTGCTGCCATTGATGAAGCAGCTCAACGACGAGGGCGTGCGGGTGCGCTCGATCTTTCTCGACGCCAGCACCGACGCGCTGGTGCGCCGCTTCTCCGAGACGCGCCGCCCGCACCCCTTGTCGCAGGGACCGGGGCATGGTCACGTTCATCGCAGTGACGAGGACACCGGCTACACAATCCCCGGCGATCTCGACCTCGAGCGGGTCTCGGCGCCCGACGGCCACCGGGCGCTGATCGATGCAATCGAACTCGAGCGCGAGCTGCTGTCCGGTCTGCGCGAGGTCTCGACGGTGATCGACACCAGCCAGCTGCGCCCGGCCCAGCTGCGCCTCTGGATCCGCGGCCTGATGAGCGGCACCGGCAACCGGTTGACGCTGGTGTTCGAGTCGTTCGCCTTCAAGCACGGCGTGCCGCTGGATGCCGACTACGTCTTCGATGTGCGCGTGCTGCCCAACCCGCATTACGTGCGTGAGCTGCGGCCGCAGGACGGCCGCGATGCGGCGGTGGTGGCCTACCTCGAAGCGCAGCCCGATGTGGTCGAGATGCTGGCGCAGATCGACACCTTCCTGACGCGCTGGCTGCCCGCCTTCAACAACGACCAGCGCAGCTACCTGACGGTGGCCATCGGCTGCACTGGCGGGCAGCACCGCTCGGTCTACTTCGTCGAGATGCTGGCGCGCCGCTTTGCCCGCCGCACCGTCACGCTGATCCGCCACCGCGAGCTCGACGCGCGCGATTGAACTCGGCGGCAACGCCGGCCCGACGCTTCAACTCAGCAGCAGTTTGCGCAGCGGCGCAGGCAGGCCGGCGGCCAGGGCCTCGTCTTGTGAGAACCAGCGTCCGGTCGGCCAGGTGGCAACGATGGCGCTGGCTGTCGTGTCGTCAACATCCGATGGCAGGTTCCAGCGCACGGGGTGCAAGGTCCAGTCGAGATGGGTCAGCACATGCGTGAACGAGCTGAGCGTTTCGGCGTCGCCGGGCCACGCGCCGCAATGCTGTTCAAAGTCGGTGGCCGTGTCGAACTCCGGCAGGCTCCACAGTCCGGCCCACACGCCTTGCTCGGGCCGCTGCACCAGCCACACCCGGTCGCGCCAGCGCAGCCACAGCCAGACATGCTCGCGCCTGCCACGCTTGAGCTTGCGCGTCTTCACCGGAAAGCGCGCCTGCGTCTGCGTGGCAGCCGCGACGCACCGCTCGCGCACCGGGCACAGCAGGCACTGCGGCGCACGCGTGCTGCACAGCGTCGCCCCCAGGTCCATCAAGCCTTGTGTGTAGGGCTCGATGCCATGTTCAGGCAGCAGCGCGGTGGCCTCGGCCCACAGCGCACGCTCTTGCGCAGCCTCGGCCAGATCACCGTCGAAGCCGAGGACGCGTGTCAGCACCCGCTTCACATTGCCGTCGAGGATCGCCACCCGCTCGCCGAAGCAGAACGCGGCCACCGCCGCCGCCGTCGATCGGCCGATGCCGGGCAGGCTTTGCAACTGCGCGCTGGTGCTCGGGAATTGACCGCCGTGCTCGGCCATCACCGCCTGCGCGCAACGGTGCAGGTTGCGGGCGCGGCTGTAATAGCCCAGGCCACTCCACAGGCCCAGCACCTCGTCCTGCGACGCCGCCGCCAGCGCAGCCACGTCGGGAAAGCGTTGCAGGAAGCGGTCGTAGTACGCCAGCACCGTCGTCACCTGCGTCTGCTGCAGCATGATTTCCGACAGCCAGACGCGGTACGGATCGCGGGTGTGCTGCCACGGCAGGCCGTGGCGGCCGTGCTGACGCTGCCATTCGATGATCCGCGACGAGAAGCCTGCCGACGGCGCAGGCGACAAAGGCTGGCGTTTGCTCATCGGACTCGGGTCCGCGCTGTGCGGCACCACGCCAGTGGCGGCAGCACTCAGGCGCTCGCCTGACGAACCGAAACGAACGTGTCCCCGGGCAGGTCGATGGGGGGCTCGGACGCCACGGCGGTGGCCGCACTGGCCAGCACCGCTTGCGTCACGGCCGCCAACCGTTCAGAGCGTTGTTGCAACTGCACGTCCTGCTGTTCGATGTCGGCGATGCGCAGTTCCAGCTCATCGGATGCACCGCGAATGCGCGACAAGGCTTCCGCCCGCTTCTGGAAGCTGCGCCGACGTTCGTGCAACTGCACCTCGACGTGAGTCGTCATCGCGCCGTTCCAGGACTCGATGTCACTGCGCGCCCCGTCCCATGCTGCGTCCAGCCGCGCCAGCAACATGCGACGGAACTGCGCCATGAACTGGGGCTGCGACAGGCGCAGCGCCTGGCCCAGCCCGAGGTACTGTGTGTAATTGCTATCGATGGCGTCCAACTCGTCGGTAAACCGTGACAAATCGGGGCCTGGCATCAACACCAGGCCAAACCCGAACTCGGCGTTCAAGTGGCTGAATGTGCCTGCCAGCATGTCGCGGATTTCCTGGGCCTGCTGGCTGGCTGTGGTGAGGCGCTTGCGCAGTCGGGTGCAGACCGCTGCAAAGGCCTTGCGGGCGCCCAGCTTGAGCACGCTGGCCTTGATCTCCGTCACCAGCCGATGGACCTCGGCCTTGAGGTGCTCGTCCGACAACACCTCCAACGCCTCGTCGAGCAGGCGTGCATGCAGGCCCCGCAGGGCGACCAGCCGGGTGTGGCAGTGCTCGAATTCGAGCGCTTCTTGCTCGATGCGCTGGCGTATCAGGCGCAGCCGCCCGCTGCTCTTGCCGCGCAGGCCACGCAACTCGAGCATCTGCTCGGCGATTTGCCGACGGGTGTCGCCCAGCCGACGTTCGGCCCGCTGCGCCAGCTGCGTCACGGTGTCGCCGATCAACCGCTGCAGCACTTGCTGCCGTTGCGGCAGCAACTCCGCAGACAGGGCGGCTTCAAACTCGGCAATGCGGCTGGCGGCCAGGCCGTCGGGATCGGGCGCTATGCGCGCCACCAGCGCTTGCCGCGCGGACAGTGCAAACACCCGGTGCGTCGGCACTCCGAGCACGCGCGCAGTGGCAGTGCGCTGTGCATCAATGTGAGCGGCCACCTGCGCTGCGGTGAGCAAAGGATCGTGCAGCGCATCGATCTTGTTGAGAACAACGAAGGCGGCGCCCTGTCGGCTGCCGAGGTGATCGCGCCAGATGGCCATGTCGGACTGCGTCACCCCGGTGTCGGCGCCGACGATGAACACCGTGGCGTGCGCCGACGGCAGCAGGCCCAAAGTCAGTTCGGGCTCGGCGCCGAGCGCGTTCAGCCCGGGGGTGTCCAGCACCACCAGGCCCTGGCGCAGCAAGGGGTGCGGGTAGTTGATCAGGGCATGTCGCCAAGCCGGCACCTCGACGCGACCACTGTCGTCGGGGCGGGGGTTGTTGTCGGCATTCGATTCGTCCCAAAAACCCAGTGCGACGGCCTCCGCAACTGACACCCGCTGGGTACCCATCACCTCGCGCAGCGCGCTGGGCAGTTGGTCGGGGCGTGTCACGTCGAGTGGCACATGGGTCCACGCCTGGGGATCTCGCCGCAGTTCGGCCAGCGACGTGCCGGCCAATCGGGTCGCGATGGGCAGCAGCGACACCGCGATCGGCTGCGTTGGATCGTTCGACAGCTCGACCGGGCACATCGTCGTGCGCCCCGGTGTGGCCGGCAGCACACGGCGCCCGGTGTCGGCAAAGAAAATCGCGTTGATCAGCTCCGACTTGCCGCGCGAGAACTCGCCCACGAAAGCAACCACCAGTTTGTCGGAGGCCAGACGCTGGTGCAGCGAGGCGAGCTGCGACAGATCAGTGGCGTCGGCCGTGCCCAGTTCCACCAGATAGGCAGCCAAACCCTCAAGGCGAGCACGAACCCCCTCCCGCCACTGCTCAAGTGCATTGAAACTGCCGGAAAAAGCGGGGGTCATGTCGCCATCGGACTGCGTGGGGGGGGGTCGAACAGGGCCAAGGCTCTGATGAGCTTCGGCCGACGGGATGCTAGGGCAAACGCGCTTCTGGGCATCGCGAGAAACAAAGGGTGAGTCGCCCATTTCTGAGTCCCGAGTCAACGTTTCTGGCAGATCGGGCAAAAGAAGGTCGACCGCTGGGCCTGCACGATGCGCCGCACTGGCGTGCCGCACACGGTGCAGGGAAATCCGCAGCGCCCGTAGACCCGCGCGCTCAACTGGAACTGGCCGGCCATGCCGTGGGCGTCGCGAAAGTCGCGCAACGTTGAGCCCCCAAGGTCGAGTGCTGCTTGCAAGGTCTGCCGGATCGCCTGCGCCAAGCGCTGGCAGCGGGGACGGCTCAGCCGGTCGCTGCGGGTGCGCGGGTTGATCCGCGCGGTGAACAACGCCTCACACGCATAAATGTTGCCGGCGCCGACGACGATGTCGCCCCCCAGCAGTGCCAGCTTGACCGCCACACCGCGGCGCTGCAGCGCTGCGTGCAGATACCCCCCGTCAAAAGCGGCATCGAACGGCTCCAGCCCCAGCGTGGCCAGCAGCTTGCCCGCCATGCCGGTATCCGGCGCGCTCGACCACACCACCGCACCGAAGCGCCGGGGGTCGGTCAGGCGCAGGGTGCCGCGGTCGGTTGCCAGGTCGAAATGGTCGTGCGGGCCGGGTGATGCCGGTGGAATACCGAACGCCAGTGAGCCCGACATGCCCAGGTGCAGCAACAGCCCACCGGCCGCGGACTGCGCAGCCGGTGGCAAAGCGCAATCCGTGTGCAGCGGCAGCCACAGGTACTTGCCGCGCCGCGCGACCGCACCGACGCGCAACCCCGCCAGCTGCGACGGGGCGATGCCCAACGGCCAGCGCAGCGGCTTGCCCACACGGGCACTGGCAACCACCGCGCCGTCGATTCGATCGGCAAAGCTGAGGCGGGTGACTTCGACTTCCGGCAGTTCAGGCATCGACGGAATTATCCGCAGCCAGTGAGGTCGTACCCGGCGGCCATCGTGGTGTTGCGGCCCCGCTCTAGAATCTTTTCGTATGCAGGAGTTGCCGATGTCCGCTCGTTTTCCCGCCGCCAGAGCGGTCCGTGCGATCGTCGCTGCGGCATGCACCTGGATACCCTCGGCATGGTCACAGGTGCCGGCCGCCGCCGCACCGGTGCCTGCGTCTTCGGCGCCTGCGGCGTCTGAACCGACCTTCGAGAATTCGAACCTCGACGCCTCACTTTTCTACCAGCTGCTGGTCGGCGAAATCGAACTCAGCGCCAGTGAGGGCAGCACCGCGTACCTGGTGCTGCTCGACGCGGCCAACAAGACCAAGAACGAGCAGCTCTACAAGCGTTCGGTCGACATGGCGCTGCAAATTCGCGCCGGGGGACCCGCGCTGATCGTCGCGCAGGCGTGGCGCAAAGCCTTGCCGACGTCGCGCGTGGCCCACCGCTACCTGATCGAATTGCTGGTGGCCTTGAATCGCTCATCGGAGACCGCCGAGCCACTGCGGTCGCTGATCCGGCTGACACCGCCGGCAGAGCAGGCAAGCCTGATCGCCAACCTGCCCAGGCTTTTCGAGCGGACAGGGGACCGCTCGCTGATACCGGAACTGCTGACCGACGCGCTGCAACCCTACACCGATGCGCCAGAGACGGCCGAGGCGTCTCTGGTGGCCATCGGTCGATCGTGGCAGGCCGCAGGCGACAGCGCTCGCGCACTCGACTTTGCGCGACGCGCGCATGCACGAGATGCCGGTGCCGAAGGCGCGGTGCTGCTCGCGCTGGAGCTGCTGCCGACGACCGCTGACGCAGAACCCATCGTCCAGGGCTACCTGAAGGCCAAGCCGCAGGCCAGTGCGGTGCGCATGTTCTACGCGCGGGCGCTGGGCATGTCACAGCGCTACCTGGAAGCGGTGACGCAGGTCGATCGGGTCACCCGTGACGATCCGGCGCCGAGCGCACCATGGCTGACGCTGGGGGCATTGCACTTGGAACTGCGCCAACCCGAACAGGCAACGGTCGCGATCAAAGCCTTCATCGATCGCCTTGAATCAGCACCGCCCGTCGGCAACCCGGCAAAGCCTGCGTCCGCCACACCACCGGCTGACATCGCGGGAGAGTCCGTGGTCGAATCCCAAGACCGTGGCCTGACCCAGGCCTGGCTGATGCTGGCACAAGCGGCAGAGCAGCAGGGCGATTTCAAGTCGGCCGAGGCGTGGCTTGCAAAGGTCGAGGCTCCCGCCCGCGCGCTGGAAGTGCAGGTACGCCGTGCCTCGCTGCTCGCCAGACAGGGCCGATTGCCCGAGGCGATCGAGTTGATTCGGCGTGCCCCGCAAGCCAGCGACGAGGACGCTCGCGCCAAGTTGCTGGCTGAAATCGCGCTGTTGCGCGACGCGCGGCAATGGGCGCAAGCCAGCGAGACACTGCAGCGAGCCAACGACCACTTCAAGGACGACCCCGACCTGCTCTACGAGCAGTCGATGATGGCGGAAAAACTCAATCACATCGACGAGATGGAGCGCCTGCTACGGCGCGTGATTGCGCTGCGGCCCGACCACGAGCATGCCTACAACGCCCTCGGGTTCTCATTGGCTGATCGGGGCTTGCGGCTGCCGGAAGCCAAGGCACTGATCGTGCGCGCACTCGAATTGGCCCCGGGCGAGCCCTTCATCACCGACAGCCTGGGCTGGGTCGAGTACCGCCTGGGCAACCTCGACGAAGCGATCACGCAGCTCAGGCGCGCTTACCAGTCACGGCCCGACCCGGAGATTGCGGCCCACCTGGGCGAGGTGCTGTGGGTCAGCGGTCAGCGCGAGGAAGCGCGCCGCATCCTGCGTGAAGGCAAGCGGCGCGACCAGACCAACGACGTGCTGCGTGAAACCGTGGTGCGGCTGAAAGTCAATTTGTGATCTTTCGGGTCGGCGCGGTCTGTGCCGTCCTGGCGCTGGCCGGCTGCTCGACCCTTGCGCCCCTTGATGATCCGACGGCGGGCGAACTGCTGGCGGGCCGCATGTCGGTGCAGGTCGCAGCCACCGACACCGCGCCGGCACACAGCCTGTCAGCCTCGTTCGAGTTGAGCGGCACGCCACAGCGGGGGCGCCTGGACATGAACACACCGCTGGGCAACACCGTGGCTCGCGCGCGCTGGACTGCCGATGCGGTGTTGCTGGAAACGCCGCAGGGCCAGACCCGTCATGCGAGCCTCGATGAGATGACGCGCGCGGTGGTCGGCGAGGCCTTGCCGGTGCCGGCCCTCTTCGATTGGCTGCGCGGTCGACCGTGGCCCGGCGCACACAGCATCGCCAACGCTGCGCCGGAGCCCGTCGGCTTCAGCCAACTGGGCTGGCGGGTCGACCTGTCTCGCTTTGAGGATGCGCGGCTCGTCGCGCGCCGGGCGTCGCCACCAGCCGTCACCGTGCAGGTGAAACTGGACCCACCATGACGCTGCAGGCCCTGTGGGATGTGAGCGCCCCAGCCAAGATCAATGTGTTTTTGCATGTGGTCGGTCGGCGCGCCAATGGGCATCACCTGCTGCAGTCGCTGTTCGTGCTGATCGACTGGGCCGACACGCTGCATTTCGAGCGCCGCACGAACGGCGAGGTGCGGCGCCACGACCTGTCGGAGGCGCTGCCGACCGATGATCTGTGCCTGCGTGCGGCGCGGGCTTTGCAGGCGGCCAGTGGCACACGGTGCGGTGCCGACATCAGCATCGTGAAGCAGGTGCCGTGGGGTGCCGGACTCGGCGGCGGAAGCTCCGACGCGGCAACGACCCTGCTGGCACTGAACCGGCTGTGGGGTCTGGGCTGGCCGCGGGAACGTCTGCAAGCGCTGGGGCTGACGCTGGGGGCCGACGTGCCATTCTTCATCGGGGGCGACAACGCTTGGGTCGAGGGCATCGGCGAGCAGCTGACGCCTGTGGTCGTTCCTGTGCAAACCTTTGCCCTGATCAAGCCAGCAGTGTCGATCGCAACGCGTGCTGTTTTCAGCCATCCACTGTTGGTTCGGGATACGCCCCGCGCTATACTTGAAGGCTTTGATGCGGTCGAGCTTCATCGCATTACTGCACCGAACGATGGCGTCGGTTGGGGTGGCAACGACCTGCAGGCCGTTGCCGAGTTGCTGCACCCACAGGTGCGTGACGCGGCAGCGCTTTTGCAGGCCCGCTACGGCAACAGCCGCATGAGTGGTTCGGGGAGTGTGGTGTTTGCGCGCGTCGCGCCGGAGGCTGAGTCGGATCTGGCGCGGCCAAGCGATTTGCCCGCAGGCTGGATCATGCGGATGTGCCGCAGTTTGCCGCAGCATCCGTTGCGTGACTGGGTGCAAGGCAAAGCGGCAAGTCGAAGAGAAGCGGGATTGAAGGCAGGAGCCTGAAGGTTGTGGGTGCGTGGCTACGGCGATGCACCGGTGTAGGGGAGTCGCCAAGTTGGTTAAGGCATCGGATTTTGATTCCGACATGCGAAGGTTCGAATCCTTCTTCCCCTGCCAGATTCATTGAGTTCCCGGAACGTCCTGACGGCAGGCCTGGGCTGGACTGAGAGGAAGCTGTGTGCTTCCGCAGAGCCTCGTTGGAGGGAATGTGCTTTTCAATACCGTGCTGTTCACCGGCAACGCCAACCCGGCGCTGGCCAAGGAAATTGCCACCCATCTGGGCGTTGAACTGGGCAAGGCGTCGGTCGGCCGTTTTTCGGACAGCGAAGTCGCCGTCGAGATCGAACAGAACGTGCGGGCTCGCGATGTGTTCGTCGTGCAATCGACCTGCACGCCGACCAACGAGAACCTGATGGAGCTGTGCATCATGGTCGATGCGTTGAAGCGCGCCAGCGCGCGCCGCATCACCGCCGTGATCCCCTACTTCGGCTACGCGCGGCAAGACCGCCGGCCGCGTTCAACGCGGGTGCCCATCAGCGCCAAGGTGGTGGCCAACATGCTCGAAGCCGTTGGCGTCGAGCGGCTGCTCACGATGGACCTGCACGCCGACCAGATCCAGGGCTTCTTCAACATCCCGGTGGACAACATCTACGCCTCGCCGGTGCTGCTGTCCGACCTGCAGTTGAAGCAGTATCACGACCTGGTCGTGGTGTCTCCCGACATCGGCGGCGTGGTTCGCGCACGGGCCCTTGCCAAGCAGCTGAATTGCGATCTGGCCATCATCGACAAACGTCGGCCGAAAGCCAATGTGGCCGAGGTGATGAACGTGATCGGTGAAGTCGATGGCCGCAACTGCGTGGTCATGGACGACATGATCGACACCGCCGGCACACTGGTCAAAGCGGCTGCCGTGTTGAAAGAACGCGGCGCCAAATCGGTATACGCCTACTGCACCCATGCGGTGTTCTCCGGCCCGGCCATCGAGCGCATCCAGGGCTCGATGCTCGACGAGGTCGTGATCACCAACACCATACCCATGACCGATGCCGCCACGGTGTGCCCCAAGGTGCGCCAGTTGTCGGTGGCGTTTTTGTTTGCCGAAACCATCCGCCGCATTTCCGACGGTGAATCGGTCACCTCTTTGTTTGCCGAGCAGAACAACAATTTCTGAACGTCGAGCAACGCGTCCGGCCACGGCGCCGGATGTTCACCCAGGCCGCAAGGCCTGTTTTTTGACGTACTGAAGCACCTGGTCGCGGGGCTTCTCATCTTTTGGAGTCAACATGAAATTCGTCGCATTCGAGCGTAAGTTGCAGGGGACCGGAGCGAGCCGCCGCCTGCGCAACGCCGACAAGGTACCAGGGATCGTCTATGGCGCGGGCACGCCGGCCATGATCGAACTCGATCACAACGCGCTGTTCTTCGCGCTGAAGAAGGAAGCGTTCCACTCGTCCATCCTCGAGATGGAGCTGGCCGGCAAGTCCGAGCAGGTGCTGCTGCGTGACTATCAACTGCACCCATTCCGCCCTATCGTGCTGCACATCGACTTCCAGCGTGTCGATGCCACCACCAAGATCACGAAGAAGGTGCCACTGCACTTCATCAACGAGGAAGAGTCCTCCGCGGTGAAGGTGGACAAGTGCGTGGTCAACCACATCGTCACCGAGCTGCGCATCCAGTGTCTGGCCTCGCAATTGCCGGAGTTCCTGACCGTGGATCTGGGCCCATTGGTCAAGGGCCAGTCGTTGCACGTCAACGACATCACCCTGCCCCCAGGCATCAAGGTCATGACGCAGGGCAAACCTAACCCGGTGCTGGTGTCAGCCTCCGTTTTGTCGGCCGAAGAAGAAGCCGCCCCAGTGGTGGTGGCCGCTGCAGCCGCCGCTCCGACCAAGGGCAAGAAGACCGAGAAGCAGAACAAGAAGTAAGACTGGGCCACAGCTCGTCTCCCCCTTCGGAGCCCCACCACGGTGGGGCTTTTTCATGGGCGACTCAAATTGATAATC
>JAKFUQ010000223.1 GCA_021732645.1 Rhizobacter sp.
TGGTGAAGTAAGCCCCGCTGGCGCGCGCCTGCCATGTCGATGTACGAAGACGACGAACCCCCGCGCGGCAGTTCGCGCCTGAAGGTGGCGCTGCTGGGCCTGGGCCTGGTGCTGCTGATGGCCGGAGCGATCTGGCTGCTCATCACCTTCCTGTCCGGCCCGTCGGCCAAGCCATCGGCCATTCGGCAGATTGCGCTCATCAAACAGCCGCCCCAACCGCCGCCGCCCAAGCCGCCCGAGAAGCCACCCGAGCCGCCGAAGATCAAGGAAGAAGTCAAGATCGATCAGCCCAAGGACGAGCCCAAGCCCGACGAGCCGAAAGAAGCCGACGAGAAGCCCGCCTCCGACAAGCCGCTGGGGGTCGATGCCGAAGGCGGTGCTGGTTCCGACGGTTTCGGGCTGGCCGGCAACAAGGGCGGGCGCGACTTTCTGAGCACCGGCGGCGGTGGGGGCGCGTACTACTCGGGCCTGCTGCAGCGCCACTTCTTCGAAGCGCTGACGCGCAACCGCAAGGTGCTGAAAGAAGAGTTTCGCGTCGTCGTCAAGGTCTGGCTGGGTGACGACGGCCGGGTGCAGAAGGCCGATTTCGTCACCGGTTCGGGCAACGCCAAGGTCGACGACCTGATCCAGGTGACGCTGCTCGAGATGAGTCCGCTGCGCGACATCCCGCCAAGTTCGATGCGGCCGATGCAACTGCGCCTGAGCAATCGCTCGTGACCCCCTTTCGTTTCCTCCCCGCATGAAGTTCACACCCCACCGTCTGGCGCTGGCCCTGGCATCGACTGTCTGCCTGGTAGCCCCCGCCACCGCACAAGACGCCGAAATCGACAAGGTGCGCGGCGCGATGTCGAAGCTGATCGCTACCTTGGTCGAGCAAGGCGTGCTGGCGCGCGACGCAGGGAATGCGCTGTTGACCGAGGCCGGTGCTCCTACAGTGCCGCCGCCTGCACGCGGTGCCGCCGCGCCTGCGGGTGCGGCTGCCGGTACTGCAGCGGCCACGGCGGCGAAACCGGCGCCTGCCACGGTGCGCGTGCCCTACATCCCCGAGTTCGTGCGCAAGGAGTTGAAGGAAGAAATCCGCCTGGAGCTGGCCGCGCAGGCCTTCCGCGAAGGCTGGAGCGGGCCGGGTGCGATCCCGGGTTGGGTGCGCGCCCTGGAGTGGGACGGCGATGTGCGTTTTGGGTTGCAATCGACTCGTTTTGCCGATGGCAACGCGGCGCAGATCAGCGTGGTCGACACCAACGACAACCGTGCGCTGACCTTGCAAAACGTGAGCGAAGACCGCCACCGCTTGCGCGCCCGAGCGCGCTTCGGCCTGACCGCAAAAATCGACGAGAACTGGTCGGCCGGTGTGCGGCTGTCCACGGGCAATGCCCGTGACCCGGTGTCGGCGAACCAGACCTTGGGCACCTACAGCAACCGCTACTCGCTGTTGCTCGATCGGGCCTATATCCGCTGGCAGTACCGCAAGGAATTCAACGTGGTGGCCGGTCGCATCGCCAACCCCTGGTTCGGCACCGACTTGCAATGGGACAACGACCTGAGCTTCGACGGTGTGGCGCTGCAATGGACCCCCAAGCTCAGCCCCGACATTCGCGGCTTCGCCACGCTGGCTGCGCTGCCGGTACAAGAGGTCGAACTGGCCTCGGCCGACAAATGGCTGTTCGGCGGCCAGGTGGGTGCCACGCTCGCCGCATCACCGCGCAGCGTGGGGGGGCGCGTCGGCCTGGGCTATTTCCATTACACCAACACGCGCGGAAGGATCAGCCCAGCCGGTTCATCGATCAACGAATTCAGCGCACCAGCCTTCGCTCAGCAAGGCAACACCTACTACAACATCTCCTCCGACCCGGACAGTCCGCTGCTCGGCCTGGCCGCCGATTACCGACTCGTCAACCTGACGGCACAGATCGACTTGCCGTCGATTGCAGGCAAGCGCGTGGTGGTGACTGGCGACTACGTGCACAACCTGGGCTTCGACCGCGGCGAGGTCTCCAGCCGGGCCGGTGTCGATGTCGATGCGCAGGTCGACGCCTACCACCTGCAGGTGGCGTTCGGCAACCTCGAAGTGAAGGCGCTGCACGAGTGGCAGGTGTCGGCCGCCTACAAGCGCATCGAGCGCGATGCGCTGCTTGATGCCTTCAACGACAGCGATTTCCGCCTCGGCGGCACCGATGCTCGGGGCTACATCCTGGGCGGCAGCTACGGTGTGGCGAAGAACACATCGCTGAACTTGCGCTACTTCAGCGGCGATTCGATCTCCGGCCCGCCGTTGTCCATCGATGTGCTCAACGTCGATCTGACCCTCAAGTTCTGAGCGGCGATCAACCATGACCGTGCTGCGCTCGTTGCCGTTGCTGCTTGTCGCTGCCTTGCTGTGTTGCAACGCGCAGGCACAGTCTGACGACAAGAGCGCCCAGAAGGCCGCGCGCCGGGCGCAACTGCAACTGCAGAGCCTGCAACAGCAGGTGCAGGACGCGCAGGCGGCCAAGGCCAAGGTCGAGGCCGACAAGGCCGAAGCCGACAAGCTGCTGACCGAGCAGACGCAGCAGGCCGCCCGCCTCGATGGCGCCTTGCGCAACGCCAGCAGCAGCCTGCGGGCCGCAGAAGCTGCGCGCGCGAAGCTGACGGCCGACGTGGCCGCGCTCGAAAAGCAGCTCGCCGAGCAAAAAAGCAGCAGCGACGATGCCCTGGCGCAGAAAGCCCGTGAGCTGGCGCAGTTCACCAAAGTGCGCGACGAGCAGCTGGCCCAGCTGCAACGGAGCCACGACGACCGCGTGGCGCAGGTGTCCGAATGCACCGCAAAGAACGGCAAGCTGATCGTGCTGGGTGCCGAGCTGCTGGAGCGCTACCGCAACAAGGGGGTCGCCGACATGTTCAAGCAGCGCGAACCGCTGCTGGGCCTCGGCGACGTGGGCCTGTTCAACGAAGTGCAGGACTTCCGCGACCGCGCCGATGCCGAGCGCTACGCGCCGCCGCCCGCAGGTGCCCCCGTCGGCCGCTGAGGTCACCACCTGCGGGCCGGCTCGGCATGCGCACCAGGGCGCCGCCTAAACTTGCAGGCTGTTCAATGCAAGAGCGTGGGGGCGTGTGGTGATGAGCGATGGCGTGGCGGACCGGCCGCCTGCGGTGGTTCTGCTCAGCGGCGGGCTGGATTCCTCGACCGTGCTGGCGATGGCACGTGAGCGTGGCTTCGAGCCGTGTGCGCTGAGCTTCAGTTACGGGCAGCGGCATGTCAGTGAGCTGGCGGCTGCGGAGACGGTCGTGCGCGCGCAGGGCGTGGCCCGGCACGTGACCGCGCAGATCGACCTGCGTGCCTTCGGTGCCTCGGCGCTGACCGCCGACATCGCGGTGCCGAAAGACCGCAGTGCCGATGAGATGGCGCAGGGCATCCCGATCACCTACGTCCCGGCGCGCAACACGGTGTTCCTGAGCTTTGCGCTGGCCTGGGCCGAGACGCTGGGCTCGACCGACATCTTCATCGGCGTCAACGCGCTCGACTACTCTGGCTACCCGGACTGCCGACCGGACTACATTGCCGCGTTCGAGGCCATGGCCAACCTGGCTACGCGCGCCGGTGTCGAAGGCACGCAGAAGCTGACGATCCACGCGCCACTGATCGCGCTGAGCAAGGCGCAGATCATCCGCGAGGGGCTGCGGCTGGGTGTGGACCACGCGCAGACCAGCAGCTGCTACGACCCCGGCCCTGACGGCCGACCTTGCGGTGGCTGCGATTCATGCGTGTTGCGCGCCAAGGGCTTTGCCGATGCGGGGGTCATCGACCCGCTGCTGGCGCGGTTCGGCATGGCGCCAGTGTGATGACGATGCCGCCCACCCGCACGCTGTTCAACGCCTCGGCCTCGTTCGAGGCCGCGCGACAACTGGTGGCGCTGCCCGCCGGGCACCCTTCCGGTCGGCTGCATGGACATGGCTTCGTCGCAAAACTGCGTTGTGCGCTGCCCACCGCATGGGCGCAGTTCGAGGGCGGCGAAATCGACAGACTGCGCGACCAGCTGCATGCACGCGTCGCCCTGCTGGACCACAGCCTGCTCAACGAGCAGGTGCCGAACCCGACCGATGCGCACCTGGCCCGCTGGTTGCGCGACGGGCTCGCGCTACCCGGCGCGGCCGAGCTCGGCGTGCAGAGCACCCCACAGCGCGGCGTGCAGCTCAATGCCGCCGGACAGGCGCTGCTGTGGCGGCGCTATGCGTTCCAGTCGGCCCACCGGCTGCCCAACGTGCCGTTGGGCCACAAGTGCGGAGCGATGCATGGGCACGGTTTCGAGGCGGTGCTGCATGTGCGGGCGAGCGTCAGTCACGATGACATCGACGCCGTCTGGGCGCCGCTGCACTGCCAGCTGAACTACGGCTGCCTGAACGATCTGCCCGGCCTGGCCAACCCGACCAGCGAGGTGCTTGCCAGCTGGCTGTGGGAGCACATCCTGCCTCAGTTGCCCGGCCTCGCAAGTGTCACCGTGTACGAAACCGGCAGCTGCGGCGCGGTGTTCGACGGTGTGCTGCACCGCATCTGGAAAGAGATGACGCTGGACGCTGCGGTGCAGCTGCGGCACGCACCTGATGGCAGCGGCCTGCGGCGTCTGCATGGGCACACCTACACGCTGCGCTTGCACCTGGCCGCACCGCTGGACGATGTGCTGGGCTGGGCGGTCGATTTCAGCGATGTGAAGGCGGCGTTCGATCCGATCTTCAAGCGGCTCGATCACCAGGCTGTCCACGAAATTGCGAGCCTTGCCGATGGCGATACCGCCGGCATCGCGCGTTGGATCCTGGCGCAGGCGCGGCGCTATCTGCCGCAGCTCGACCGGGTTGACCTGTTCGAGACGCCCGGCTGCGGCGCGACGGTGACCCTCGGCGATGTGGCGCTCGCCGGGCCGATGTGAGCGTGGACTGCAAGCCATGAGCTACGCTGTCAAGGAGGTCTACTACACGCTGCAAGGTGAGGGCGGCCAGAGCGGTCGTGCGGCGGTGTTCTGTCGCTTCGCCGGCTGCAACCTGTGGTCAGGCCGCGAGGCCGATCGAGCCGACGCCGTGTGCAATTTCTGCGACACCGATTTCGTCGGCACCGACGGCCCGGGCGGTGGCAAGTTCGACACACCGGCTGCGCTGGCCGAACACATCGCACGGCAGTGGCCCGCAGGACCAGCGGGCTCGCCGCTGGTCGTGTGCACCGGCGGTGAACCGCTGCTGCAGCTCGATGCGCCGCTGATCGACGCGCTGCACGCGGTGGGTTTCGAGGTCGCCGTGGAGACCAACGGCACCCAACCCGCACCCGCGGGCCTGGACTGGATCTGCGTCAGCCCGAAGGCCGACGCCCCGCTGGTGTTGACCCATGGCCACGAGCTCAAGCTGGTGTACCCGCAGCCCGCCGCCATGCCCGAGCGCTTTGCGGCATTCGATTTCAAACTGTTCTATCTGCAACCGATGGACGGCCTGGCGCAGCGCCGCAACACGCGGCTGGCCATCGACTACTGCCTCGCGCACCCGCAGTGGCGGCTCAGCGTGCAGACGCACAAGACGGTGGGCATTCCCTGACAATTCACGCATCCGAGTACTCGCCATGCCGAAAAGCACAAGAAACACCGCACCCGCCCAGCAGCGCGCCGCACCCGTCAACCCGCCGACGGCGCCGTCGAAAGAGCTGCATGTGTTTGCCAACCCTGAGCCGAAGCGCGACTACGCGATCCAGTTCCAGATCCCGGAGTTCACCTGCCTGTGCCCGCTCACCGGCCAGCCCGATTTCGCGCACTTCGTGATCGACATGGTGGCCGACCAACTCTGCGTGGAACTGAAGAGCCTGAAGATGTACATGTGGAGCTTTCGCGACGAAGGTGCCTTCCACGAGAAGGTGACCAACGACATCCTGACCAAGATCGTCGCCGTGACCCAGCCGCGCTATGCACGCATCACGGCGCGCTGGTATGTGCGTGGTGGCATCTACACCAATGTGGTGGCCGAGCACCGCAAGAAGGGCTGGAAGCCGCCCGTGCCGGTGCTGTTGCCAGATCACCCCGGCGAGAGCGGTCTGCGTGGCTGAGCCTGTGGCCATGTTGGCGCGCCGCAGTCTGGTTGCTGCGCTGTTGTGGTGGGGCCTGGCCGCCCACAGCCTGGCCTTGGTGCTGCCCGAAGGCCTGGCCGTCGACCCGCCTGAGGCGGTCGACATGACGCTGCAGACCATCACCCGCGACGAGCGGGAGAAGCAGGTGCTGGCAGCGTGGGATGGCGACACGCTGCGCTACTTCGTCAACGTCGACCAGCCCGCGCCCGGCGTGGTCGAGGCGCAGCTGTACTACAACGGACTGCTGAAAGACATGCGCGCTGCCGGTGTCAACGCCGAGGCCGCCCAACGCGGCGACTACGCCATTTCCTCAGGCTTGCTGGGCTCCTACCTCGTGGTGAAAACCCGCGCGCCTGGACACGACCGCACCGACCACACGGTGGTGCACTTCATCACCAACGGGAAAATCACCTTCATCGCCGTCGCCCGCCTCACCGCAGCGCTGACCGTCGATCAACTCGTGGCGGAAACCGTCGCCTTGTTCCGGTCGGCGCGCATGGCCGGACCGGATTTGACGCAGGATCCCGCTTCTGGAACAGGCCAGCCCTAGTCCGCGGCCTGATTCACGACTTGCTGCCGCCGCCCGCTTTCTGCAGCTTCGAGAGGTCGAAGCCTTGCGCGCGCAGGCGCGCCATCAGCGCGTCCCAGGTTGAGGCATCCACCTGCGGCTGGCGCGCCAGCACCCACAGGTACTCGCGCTTCGGCTCGCTCACCGCGGCCAGGGTGTAAGCGGGATCGAGGTCGATCACCCAGTAGTTGCCCCAGACCAGGGGCAGCCACGACAGCCAGGCGGGCGCGAAACGCACTTCCAGCTTCGGCGAGCCCGGGTCGCCGAGGCGTCGTGCCTCGCCGAGGGCCTCGTCGGTCTTGCCGTCTGCCAGCAGGCAGCGGTTGGTCACCTGCACGCGGCCATTCGGCTGCAGCGCGTAGTCGGCGGTGGCCGGGCCGCTGCAGTCCTTCTGGAAGCGGTTGGGGAACCGCGCGATCTCGTACCAGCGCCCCACGTAGCGATCCAGGTCCACGCTGGACACCGTGGCCAGCGGCGCCGGTGTGGCGGGCTGCGCCTCTGCTGCGCCGGTGATCAGGGCGGCGGACAAGCCCAGGCTCAAACCCAGCGCGAGCGTCACGCTACGCCAGGCCAAGAGCGAAAAGCGATGCGGTGTCAGCAGTGATGTCATGCCGCGATTGTCAACGCTCAGCGCGGCCTGGCGGGGCATGTGTTGACGATGCGCGCCTGATGCCGGGAGGTGGCGAGGGCTCGCATAAACTGCGACGCAGGCTAGGGCAGTCGATCCAGCAGCAGGGAGTCCACGCGTGTTTCACAAGCAATCAGCGCGGCGCATTTCGCGTGTCGCGCTACTGATGCTGGCTGCCTGTTGGGGCGCCCACACCATGGCGCAGAGCTTGCCTTCCAGTGCGAAGCCGCAAGGCGTACGGGCGAAGCCGGCACAAGCTACCAAGGCGGTTACTCGCGGCGGCGCGGGCTGGGCGGTCGGCCGTGTGCCTGCCTGGGTGATCGAGCCACCGGTGGCTCCCGCCACTGGCGCGCCACCCTCAGGCGCCCGCCACGAACAGTTGGCTGACTTCCAGTCGAATTACAGTCTTCCCCGGCCGCAGCACTTCATTAGGATCCGCTCCGTGGCGCGCGATGCTGCCGCCCTGAGTGGGGTGTCACAACCGCAACTGCGCTTCAACCCGGCGTTCAACAAGCTGCTGTTGCACGCCGTGGCGGTGGTGCGCGACGGCAAGCGCATGGACCGGCTGGCCGACGCGCGCATTGAGACCTTGCGCCGGGAGCAGCGGCTCGAGCAGCAGGTGCTTGACGGCAGTGAGACTCTGCTCGTCGTGCTCAGCGACGTGCGCGTAGGTGACGCGGTGGAAGTGGCCTACACCATCGAAGGCGAGAACCCAATCTTCGAGGGCCGCATCAGCACCGGCATGCGCCTCGCCTGGGACAGGCCGGTGGATCTGCTGCATTACCGCATCACGGCACCTGCCTCGCGCCCGCTGAATACCCGGTTGTTGGCCGGCGCGAGCGAACCGGAACGCTTCACTGAAGGTGGCAACAACGTGTTGCGCATCGTACGCCAGCAGGTCGCGGCTGTACCCTCCGAACTCGGCACACCCCCCTGGGTGAAGGTCTATCCCACGGTCGACATCACTGAGCTCAGCGAATGGGCTCAGGTCGATGCCTGGGCGCAGCGCCTGTTCGCCCTGCCGCAGCCCACCCCTTCGGCCATCGTCGCCAAGGCGGCAGAGTTCAAGTCTGGCGGGCTGGAAGGCGAGGCACTGGCCTCCGAGGTGCTGCGCTTCGTGCAAGACGATGTTCGCTACCTCAGTATGAGCCTGGGCGAAAGCTCGCACCGCCCGAAGCCGCCCCAGGAAACGCTCGCTCAGCGGCAAGGCGATTGCAAGGACAAGGTGACCTTGCTCAACGCCCTGCTGAGAGAACTCGGTTTCGATGCTCAGCCTGCGCTCGTCTCTGTGGAACGCAACCGCGGCTTGTTCGAACACCTTCCGGCCCAGGACATCTTCGATCACGTCATCACCCGCCTGCGCATCAAGGACCAGACCTGGTACGTCGATGCCACCGCTCAGGGTCAGGGCACAGGCCTGGACCAACGCGGTCAGTTTTCCTATGGCGCCGCGTTGGTAGTCGGAGCCGCCACCGGGCTGACCCGCCTGCCCGATCCACCGAGCACCGTCGAACAGCTGCGTTTCGAACAGCGCTGGACTGCATCCGAACCGGGCCGGCCGGCGCGCGTGGAAATCTTGGTCAGCGGCATCGGCCTGCCGGCCGAGCGGCTGCGCGCCAACGTGGCGGCGGTGCCGTCAGAACAAATCGGGCAGAGCCTTGCCGCAGGGCTGCTGCGCCTCGTGCCAGGCATCAAGCCGCTGGACGCCTTGCGAGTGCAGGACGACCGGGTAGCCAACCGCATCGAGCTGCGGCTACCGCTGGAGGTGCCTGAGTTCGGCCAGTACAACCGCGGCTTCATCGATGCCGAGTTCTTGGCCATCGAGATGATCGATGTGTTCAGCGGCCCGGCTGAGTCGCAACGGCGCACGCCGTATTTGCTCGACCAGACGAAGGTGATCGAGCACCGTATCAGCGTGCTCGGCCCTGCCCCTTTCCAGTTCCAAGTTCCGCCTGGGATTGAGGTGGTCGACAAGCACTTCCGCTACAGCGCTCGCGTGGAATTCAATGGTCCCAACGCGACCTTCGTGCGCCGCTTCGAGCGCCGCGAGGACCAAGTCGCCCCTGCCGACCTGGCGGCGTGGCGCGAAAAATTGCTGCAGGCGCGGCAGTCCACCTTGAGCCGCTTGCGGCTGCCGTTGATCGACACCGCCAAGATCACCCCCGAAATGGAGGCCCTGGACCGTCAGCTGCGTACTGCCCGGGGCTGGCGCAACGACGCGCTGCAAGCCATCGTGACACGCAACGAATTCGGCCGCGCGATCGACAGCCGGGCGCTGCAACGAGTCACCGCGGGCACCGCGCTGGCGGCGAAGGTGCTGGCCTCGCGGGCGCAGGCGCACAACCTGCTCGGTGACTTTCCCTCTGGACGCATCGACGCCGAAAATGCGCTCGCCATCCGGCTTGACGACGCCGATGCACGCGAGGCCCTGGCGGTGGCCTTGCTTGGCGAAGGACGCGCGGAAGACGCGCTGACCGAGTTCGCGCGCATCAACCCGCAGGCGCGCTCCTCGGAGACGGCCCAGTGGATGGGATCGATCCACTTCCATCAAGGCCGTGGCGCGCAGGCCGAAGCCTTGCTGCGCGAGGCCGTGGCCGGCGGCAGCGGCGAAAGCCGTGAGTTCGCGCTCATCTGGCTCTTCCTTGCGGCCGAGAGCCAGGGCGGCCGGGGTAAGGCGGCGGTGGCCGAACACCTGGAGAGCGTGGACCCGAAGAAGCTGACAGGTGCCATTCTTCGCCACTTCGTGGGCGACATCGACCAGGCTGCGTTGCTGCGGGTGGCTTCCGAGAAGCCGGACATGGAGCGACTCAATCTCGCCGAAACGCACTTCTTCCTCGGCCAGCGCCTCTTGCTGCAGAACCAGCGCGCCGAGGCTTTGCGAGCGTTCCAGCGCGTAGTTGACACGGGTGCCACGCCCTACCGCGAAGTGACCTTCGCTCAGCTGGAACTGCGCCGGGCAGGGCGCTGAGCGCGCGACCCCCAGCGCCACGTGCTCATGCTGAGCCGACCTTTGCCCGAACCAATGGGTACCGCAACTCCGAGCACACCCTACTCGCCGTGTCAGCCCTTCGCCCAGGTGTCCTTCAGTGTCGTGGTCCGGTTGAACACCGGGCTTGAAGGCGTGTGGTCCTTGCGGTCGGCGACGAAGTAGCCGTGGCGTTCGAACTGGAAGCGGTCGTCGGCCTGCGCGGTGGCGAGTGAGGATTCCAGGTAGGCGGTGACGATGCGCTGGCTGTTCGGGTTCAGCACGCTGAGGAAGTCGCGCCCGCCGGCATCGGGCTGTGCTTCGGTGAACAGCCGGTCGTACAGCCGCACCTCGGCCGCGATGCCAGTGGCCACGCTGACCCAGGTGATCACTCCCTTGACCTTGACCGCATCGGCGCCCGGCGTGCCGCTCTTGGTGTCGCGCACCAGCGTGGCCAGCACGGCGGTGACGCGGCCATGCTCATCTTTCTCGCAGCCGGTGCATTCGATCACGTAGCCGTACTTCAGCCGTGACTTGCTGCCAGGTTGCGCCACGCCGGCCGCATCGGTGCGTGGCGGGCTCAGGCGGAAGAAGCCCTTGCTCGGTTCTTCCATGAAGTCCTCGCGCTCGATCCACACCTCGTTCGTCAGCACGAAGTGGCGCTGGCCACGTTCGGGGTGACCCGGGTGCACCGGCGCGTGGCAAGGCTCCTGGTGCGACGCGCTGCCGAACACCTCGGCGAAGTTGGTCAGCTTCAATTTCAGCGGGTCGAGCACCGCGCAGGCGCGGGCGGCTTTCGGGTCGAGGTCGTCGCGCAGCGCGATGTCGATGGCCGAATAGTCGAGCCAGCCGCCGACCTTGTTGACGCCGCTGCGTTCGGCCAGCAACTGCAGGCTCTCGGGCGTGTAGCCGCGGCGGCGCAGGCCGACGATCGTGGGCATCCGCGGGTCGTCCCATCCCTGCACGTGGCCCTCGTCGACCAGCTGCTTGAGCTTGCGCTTGCTGGTGACGATGTAGGTGATGTTGAGCCGTGCGAACTCGTATTGGTGCGGGCGCGGCTGAGCGGTCAGGCCGAGCGCGCAGAGGGTGTCGAGCAGCCAGTCGTAGAACGGGCGCTGGTCTTCGAATTCGAGCGTACAGATGCTGTGGGTGATGTTTTCCAGCGCGTCTTCGATCGGGTGCGCGTAGGTGTACATCGGGTAGATGCACCAGGTGTCGCCGGTGCGGTGGTGCGTCGCGCGCTTGATGCGGTAGATGGCCGGGTCACGCAGGTTGATGTTGGGCGAGGCCATGTCGATCTTGGCGCGCAGCACGGCCGCGCCGTCGGCCAGTTGGCCGTCGCGCATCTCGCGAAAGCGCGCCAGGTTGTCTTCCGGCGTGCGGCTGCGAAACGGGCTGTCGGTGCCGGGTGTGTTGAAGTCACCGCGGTTGGTGCGCATCTGCTCGGGCGTCTGCTCGTCGACGTAGGCCAGGCCGGCAGTGATCAGCGCCTCGGCCGCGCGGTACATGAAGTCGAAGTAGTTGCTGGCGTAGTAGAGGTGACTGTCCCAGCCGAAGCCCAGCCACTGCACCGCGTCGAGGATCGAGTCGACGTACTCCTGCTCTTCCTTCTCGGGGTTGGTGTCGTCGAAGCGCATGTGGCACACGCCGCCGTAGTCGCGTGCCAGGCCGAAGTTCAGGCAGATGCTTTTGGCGTGGCCGATGTGCAGGTAGCCGTTGGGTTCGGGCGGGAAGCGGGTGCGGATGCGTGCCGCATCGAGCGGGCCCGCTGCGTGGTGGGCCGCATCGCCCGGTGTGCCTGCAAAGGTGCGGCTGGCGTAGGTGCCCCCTGCCAGATCGCGCTCGATCACCTGTCGCAAGAAGTTGCTGGTC
>JAKFUQ010000091.1 GCA_021732645.1 Rhizobacter sp.
TCGCAGCGTCGAGGTGCAGCGTGCCCAGCACCGCCAGCGCCTGCGCGGCGAAGGCTTCGTTCAGCTCGATCCAGCCGATGTCGCTTTGCTGCAGCCCGGCGTAGCGCAACGCGGCGGGGATCGCCTCGATCGGGCCGATGCCCATGACCTCGGGCGGCACCCCGCGGCTGGCAAAGCTGACGAAGCGCGCCAGCGGCGTCAGGCCATGGGTCTTGATGGCGCGCTCGCTGGCGAGGATCAGGCAGGCCGCGCCGTCGCTGGTCTGCGAGCTGTTGCCCGCGGTGACCGAACCCAGGCCGGTGGGGTTGCCCGCCGGATCACGGGGTGCGGCGAACACCGGGCGCAACTTCGCCAACGCCTCGAACGTCGTGTCGGCGCGCGGGCCTTCGTCGGTGGTGACGGTACGCGTCTTGCGCAGCACCTCACCGGTGTGCAGGTTCGGGGCGCGATCGGTCACCTCGACCGGCGTGATCTCGCCGCTGAACTCGCCGCCAGCGATGGCCTTCAGCGCCTTCAGGTGCGACTGCAAGGCGAACTCGTCTTGCGCTTCGCGCGTCACTTTCCACTGCTGCGCCACTTTCTCCGCGGTCATGCCCATGCCATAGGCGATGCCGAGGTTCTCGTCACCCGAAAAGACCGCCGGGTTGAACGACGGCTTGTTGCCGCCCATGGGCACCATGCTCATGCTTTCCACGCCGCCGGCAAGCATCACCTCGGCCTCGCCGACGCGGATGCGATCGGCGGCCATCTGGATCGCCGTCAGCCCCGACGCACAGAGCCGGTTCACCGTGACACCGCCCACGGTGTTCGGCAGCCCGGAGAGCAACGCACCGATGCGGGCCACGTTGAAGCCCTGCTCGGCCTCGGGCATGGCACAGCCTATGATCGCGTCTTCGATGGCCTGCACATCGAGCGTCGGCACCTGCTTCAGCGCCCCGTGGATCGCGGCGACCAGCAGGTCGTCGGGGCGCATGTGGCGGAACATGCCGCGCCCCGACCGGCCGACCGGTGTGCGGGTGGCGGCGACGATGTAGGCGTCCTGGAGTGGCTTCATGGGTCGGTCCTCGCGAGATCTGTGCTGGGCTAGAAGTCTGCGCCGTTTGTCGATCGTCAGCCGATCTCGCGCTGCGATTGCAAGGTCAACAGGCCTTCGAAGAGCAGCGTGTCGACCATCTCGAACGGCAAGTCGGTGATGGGCGCCAGCTTCACGGCTGCACCACCGGTCATCAGCAGCAGCGGAGCGTGACCCGCGCGCGCCAGCAGACGGCGGTGCGTGCGCTCGACGGCACCGGCGATCGCGTGCGCGCCGCCGCTCATCAGCGCGTCACTGGTGTGGGTGGGGAAGTCAACCACCTCACCGGTCGGCGCTTTCAGCCCGGCGGTGCCCATTTCCAGCGCCCGCAGCATCAGGCCGAACCCCGGCAGGATCAGCCCGCCGATGAACAGGCCGCAGGCATCGAGCGCATCGACCGTCACCGCGGTGCCCACCATCACCACCAGTGCCGCGCGGGGCGCACCCGAGGCCAGCACCCGCTGGCGTGCGGCGATCAGCGCGACCCAGCGATCCACCCCCAGGCGGTTCGGGTGGTCGTAGCCGTTGCGCACCCCGGCGGCCTGCGCGGCAGGCACCACCCAGCGCGGCTCCAGGTGCCAGAGGTCTTCGATCTGCTCCGACACGCGCCGCTTCACGCCTTCGCCAGCGACCACGCAGCCCAGCATGCATGAGGGGCGCGGCAAGTGCTTCCAATCGGTGTCGGCCAGCTGGTCCACGGTCTCCAGGAAAACGGCGCCCTGCGCCAGCAATTCAGCGCCAGGGTGGGCCGCGCTGTAGAGCGCCCATTTCAGGCGCGTGTTGCCGACATCGACCGCCAGAATGCTCACCGCCCCGTCCCGCTGGCCGAGGGGTCGGGGGTCGTGGGCGAGATCCGATCATCCGCGTGAGGCAGGCGTTTCATCGGCGGCGATTGTGACCGCAAAGCCCCCACAGGCCGGGCACTACACTGAATCGCCCTTCCACCCCTTGCGTCGGCCTGCGCGCCGCCTTGGCCATGCCTGAAACACCCCGCCCACGCAAGATCGATGTGACACCTTTCCAGCACAGCAGTGCGGGCAAGGGCAAGAAGTTCGATCTGACGCGCATCGACCCGGCGGCCAAACCGTACTCCAGCGGCGACAAGGCCCAGGACAAAACGGCAGCGGCCGCACTGGCGCTGGAGATCGATGCCTTGCAAAACCTGCTTTATGCCCACCGCCGACAGCGTGTGCTGGTGGTGTTGCAGGGCACGGACACCAGCGGCAAGGACGGCACGGTGCGCGGCGTGTTCGGCAGCACCACCCCGCTGGGCGTGCACGCCGTCGGCTGGAAGGCGCCGAACGAAGACGAACTGGCGCACTACCACCTGTGGCGCATCCACCGGCAGGTGCCCCGGGCTGGCGAGATCGTCGTCTTCAACCGCAGCCACTATGAAGACGTGCTGGTGCCCGTGGTCAATGGCTGGATCACGCCCGAGCAGACACGGCAGCGCTACGCACAGATCAACGACTTTGAGCGCCTGCTGAGCGAGACCGGCACGGTGGTGCTGAAGTTCATGCTGCACATCTCGAAGGACGAACAGCGGCTGCGCCTGCAGGAACGCATCGACGACCCGGCCAAGCACTGGAAATTCAGCCTCGGCGACCTGGAAGTGCGCAAGCAGTGGGACGCCTACCAGGCCGCTTATGCCGCGGCGATCTCGGCCACCGGCACCCCCTGGGCGCCGTGGACGGTGGTGCCCGCCGACTCGAAGACGCACCGCAACCTGATGATCGCGACGCTGATCGTGGGCGCACTGCGAGCGCTGAAGTTGCCGCCCCCACCGGCCGATCCGGCGCTGGTCGGTTTGAAGGTCGAGTGACGCTGCTGGGCAGCGATACACCAGTCGGTGTGCCAGTCGCCTGCACCCACTAGCCCAGGCGTTACAGCTCAGCGTGTGCCGACCACGGCCCAGACCAGGGCGCCAACGGCCACCACTGCCACGAGGCACAGCACCACCTTCAGGCCCTGGCAGCGCTTGTCCAGCGCATCGACGGCTGTGACCAAGCGGGCGTTTTGTGATGCCAGCGTATCGATCAGCGCCGCAGCCGCTTGCTGTCGCTCGTCGGTCTGCGTGAGACGCGACTCCAGCGCGGCGATGCGTTGCATGGCGTGCGTCAACGAGTCCTCAGCGCCCGTCGGTGGCATCGCGGCGCTGTCGGTGGCGGGCGCCACGCCTTCCTGCGTGCGCTTGAAAAATCCCTTGGCGCTTTTGGCCAGCCCTGGCGCGGCCTCGATCACATCGGCCCAGGGGATGACTTTCAGTGCAGTGAGCCAGCCCACAGCCATCGCTTGCTCCGGTTGCTCTGCTCAGCGCTGCCAGACGACGCCGTCGTCGGTCAGCAGCGCGTCGAGCGGCAGGTCGTCGGCACGGGCGCGCAAGAACGGCAGAAAGCCGTTGGAGTAGCACAGGCCGACGGTGTAGGGGCGCGGCGTCAGCTCGGCCACGGTGCGGTCATAGAAGCCACCGCCGTAGCCCAGGCGCACGCCCCCGGGGCCGTAGCCCACGCAGGGCATCAGCACCATTTGCGGCTCGAAGGTCTCGGTGCCGTGGGGCTTGGGGATGTCGTAGGCATCGCGTTCCATCGGGCAGCCGGGGAACCAGACGTGGAATTTGAGTGAGCCCACGGTCTTGTCGACCACCGGCAGGCCGATGCGCCGCTCTGCAGCACCCTCCGTCCAGCGGTACAGCGCGGGCAGCGGATCAAACTCACCCTTGATCGGCCAGTAGGCGCCGATGGTTTTTTCCTCGCGCCGCACCAGCCAGACGCGCAGCACGCTTTGCAGTTGCACCGCGCGCTCCAGGCGGTCGGGCAGGGCCTGGCGGGCCGCAATCAGCTTGGTGCGTTGGGCCGCACGCTCGTCAGGAACGGCGGGGTCGCAGGCGGAGGCGTCAGCAGTGCTCATGCGCGGATTGTGCAAGACACTGGCAATCACACCACGCCGCGCTCGGTCACCACACAGGCCAGCTGGCGGTCGTGAGGCTGCGGCGTCCAGTGGGCATGGTCGATCTCACCCACCGACCAGGCCACGCCGACCACGGTGGCCTGCGGGTGCTCCGCCATCCAGCGGTCGAAATAGCCGCCGCCATAGCCCAGTCGCCAGCCTGCGGCGGTGTAGCCGACGCACGGTGCCAGCACCACGTCGGGCGCGACCACCGGACCGTCGGGCGCCAGAATCCGGCAGTCGTCGCGGGTGGTGAGGGGCTGACGATCCCAGTGCCGAAACTCCATCCGGCGCGGCTCGCGCGAGGCGTACGGCAGCGCCAACACGGTGCCTTCGAGATCGCGTTCAGCGGTGCACACCGCCGCTGCATCGAATTCAGATCGAACTGCGCTGTAAATCCCGAGTCTTTCCGGGGCGAGCTGTCGCAGCACCGACATAAGATGATTTGCAAATTGCGTCTGCATGGTCACGTCGACCACCAGGGCAGCCCGTGCCGCCAGCAAGCGGGCTCGCAGTGCCGCGCGCGCCGCAGTGATCGCAGTCTCAGAGGTTTCGGACATGAGTGGATGGACAGGATCGACAGAGGGTTTTACCGCACCAGGCACCGGAGGGCGTGGCAGGCGCAGTTGCGCCTTGTTGATGGCGCTGGCGCTGAGTGTGTTGGTCAGTACGGTGGCCTCTGCCCAATCGCTGTCGTCAGGGGTCGTTGCCACGCCGCTGCTCGATGCCCGCGACGCTTATCGCCAGCGCGACCGCGTGCGGCTGGCCGCCCTGCGCGACGCCACGGCCGCAGCGCAGCACCCGCTGGCGATGTGGGTGGCCTACTGGGATGCCAACCTGCGCCTGCCAGAGTTGCAACAGACCGACCTGGACACCTTTTACAACCAGTGGAGCGGCAGCTATGTCGAAGACCGGCTGCGCAACGACTGGCTGCTGGAGCTCGGCCGCCGCCGCGATTGGGCTAATTTCGTCATCGACTTCCCGCGCTTCAAGCTGAACGACGACCGCGAAGTCGCCTGCTACGCGCTGCTCACCGACCACCTGGCAGGCCGGGCCGTGCGCGACGCGGCACGCAGCGCCTGGGCGGCGCAGCGCGATGCCGACGATGGTTGCGCGCTGCTGGCGCGCACGCTGCTGTCTGCCGGGGTGTTCAAACCGGCCGATGCCTGGCGCAAGGCGCGACTGGCGATGGACATCAACCGCCCGCGCGCAGTGGTGCAGGCGGTCGCCATCGCCAGGGGCACCACCGATCCGACATCCGACCGGGCGGTGCAAGCGCTGATCGATGCGCCAGCGCGCTTCCTGGCGCGCAAGGCGCGGGCAAGCGGGCGCAGCAACGCCGAGCTGACGACGTTGGCCCTGGTCAGGCTGGCCTCGACCGACGCCGATGCGGCCGCGCAGGCACTCGCCAAGCGCTGGGAACGGGCGCTGCCCACTGACCTCGCCGCCTGGGCCTGGGCGGCCACCGCCAAGCAGTCCGCGCTGCGCCTGTCGAGCGACGCACCGGATCAATTTCAGCGCGCCGATCGCCTGGCCAGCAACGGCGCGGTGGACAACCCCTGGCCGGGCGAGACGATCGCCTGGAAGGTGCGCGCCGCCTTGCGCGCCAACCAGGGCGCAGGTCGCTGGCAGCAAGTGATCCAGGGCATCAACTCGATGAGCCCCACCGACCAGCAGGCACCGGCCTGGGTCTACTGGAAGGCGCGCGGTCTGCAGGCCTTGGCGGTGGACTCGCAAGACGGCGATGCACTGGGCGCTCAGGCGCGCGAGATGCTCACAGGCATCGCCGGGCAGTGGCACTTCTATGGGGCTTTGGCTAGCGAAAAACTGGGCCTGCCGGTCACGTTGCCGCCACAGCCACTGGCGCTGACGACCGCCGAGCACAACACCGCTGCAGGCAACGCCGGGCTGAACCGGGCCTTGCATCTGATCGCCATCGGGCTGCGCAGCGAAGGTGTGCGCGAATGGAACTACAGCGTGCGAACCCTGGACGACCGCGCGTTGCTGGCGGCCGCACAGCTGGCTTGCGACCGCGAGATCTGGGATCGCTGCATCAACACCAGTGAGCGTACCAGGAGCGTGGTCGACCTGCAGCAGCGCTACCCCACCCCGTTCCGCTCTCAGGTGCTGGCGCGCACCCGGGACATCGGGCTGGATGCCGCCTACGTGTATGGGCTGATCCGCCAGGAGTCGCGCTTCATCCTCGACGCGCGCTCCGGTGTCGGCGCCTCCGGCTTGATGCAGGTGATGCCGGCCACCGCGCGCTGGACCGCACGCAAGATCGGCCTGGACTTCAGCCATGAGCGCATCACCGACCGCGACATCAACCTGACCCTGGGCACCGGCTACCTGAAGCTGGTGCTCGACGACTTTGCCGGCTCGCAACCCCTGGCCGCCGCCGCCTACAACGCCGGCCCCAGCCGTTCGCGCCGTTGGCGTGTGGGGCCCGAGCTGGATCCGGCCGCATGGGTCGAGAACATTCCATTCGCCGAAACACGCGACTACGTCAAGAATGTGTTGGCCAACGCTGCGATCTACGCCGCCCTGATGGGCAATGAAGCGGTCTCGTTGTCGACCCGGCTGGGCACCTCGATCGGCCCGCGCGATCCGGCCCTGGCCAGCACCGACCCGGACCTGCCGTGACCGCAAAGAATACAGTCGCGCTTTTCTGCGGGTGAGTTGATTGACATTCGAGGCCAAGCAAATCGTGTCGAACGTCGTGGTGTTGGGTGGCAGCGGCTTTGTCGGCCGCAGTGTCTGCGAGAAGCTCGTCGAGCGGTCGGGTGGCGCGGGGGGCCGCATCGTCGTGCCCAGCCGCCGCCCGCAGCGCGCACTGCATCTGCGCACGCTGCCCACCGTCGAGCTGGTGCACGCCGATGTGCACAGCGAGCGTGATCTGGCGGACCTGCTGGCCGACTGCGATGCAGTGATCAACCTGGTCGCGATCCTCCACGGCAGTGCGGCCGAGTTCCAGCGGGCCCATGTCGATCTGCCGCGGCGACTGATCGCGGCCTGTCAGGCCCGTGGTGTGCAGCGCGTGGTCCACGTCAGTGCACTGGGTGCGGCGGCCGACGCGCCCTCGCACTACCTGCGATCCAAGGCCGCAGGCGAAGCGGTGTTGCGTGGGGCAGGGCTGGAAGTGACGCTGTTACGCCCCTCGGTCATCTTCGGCGAGCACGACCAGTTCCTGAACCTGTTCGCCCGCTTGCAGGCACTGGCGCCGGTGATGCCGCTGGCCGGTGCGGCGGCGCGCTTCCAGCCAGTGTGGGTCGAAGACGTGGCGGCAGCCATCGTGGCGGCGCTGGATGAGCCCATGTCGATCGGCCAGACGATCGAATGCGGCGGGCCGGTGGTTTACACGCTGGAACAACTGGTTCGTTTTGCCGGCCGCTGCGCGGGCCATGAGCGGCCGGTGATCCCGCTGCCCGAGGGCATCGCCAGGCTGCAGGCGACCGTGATGGGCTGGTTGCCGGGGGCGCCGCTGATGTCGGCCGACAACCTCGATTCGATGCGCGTGCCGAATGTGCTCAGCGGCGATTTCCCTGGCCTGGAAGCGTTGGGCATCCAGCCTGCTGCGATGGAGGGCGTGATGGCGCCGCTGCTGCAACGCCGCGCCGGTGTGGCGAGGTTGGATGTGCTGCGCGCCGGCGCGCACGGCCGCTGAGCGGCACCTCGCTCCGACCGTCACCGATGAAAGCCTGGAAAGTCGGCGGCGCGGTGCGGGACGCGCTGCTCGGGCGACCGGGCAGTGACATCGACTGGGTCGTCACAGGCAGCACCCCAGAAGCGATGCAGGCTGCGGGCTATGTGCCGATCGGTCGTGACTTCCCGGTGTTTCTGCACCCGGTCACGAAGCAGGAGTACGCCCTCGCCCGCACCGAGCGCAAGACCGCCCCGGGCTACCACGGCTTCGTCTTTCACACCGCCGCCGATGTAACGCTGGAAGACGATCTTGCACGTCGCGACCTGACGATCAACGCGATGGCGCAAGACGAGAACGGCACCCTCATCGACCCGTATGGCGGGCAGCGCGATCTGCAGGCCCGGCTGCTGCGCCATGTGTCACCCGCGTTCGCGGAAGACCCAGTGCGCATCCTGCGCCTGGCACGGTTCGCGGCGCGCTTCACGGATTTCCAGGTCGCCCCCGAAACACACGCGCTGATGCGGGGCATGGTGAACGCCGGCGAGGTGGATGCGCTTGTCGCAGAACGGGTATGGCAGGAGCTGTCGCGCGGCCTGATGGAGGCGCAGCCGTCGCGGATGTTCGATGTGCTGCACGACTGCGGTGCGCTGGCGCGGCTGTTGCCGGAGATCGATGCCGAATGGCGCCCCCACGCAGACACCGCCCTGCAGCGCGCCATCGACCTCGCCGCGCAACGCGAAGCGCCGCTCGCGGTGCGCTTTGCCGTGCTGGTTCATCGCTTCGGGCAAGGCACTGCCAGCGAGATGCAGTCGGCCATCGATGCGGCCCTGCAGGCCTTGCACCTGGTGCGCGCGCGCTGGCGCATCCCTGCGGACTGCCGCGAGGTGGCCGAAGGCGTGCTGCGTGAGCACCGCGCCGTGCTGCGCGGCGACGCGATGAATGCCCCATCGCTGGTGGCCCTGTTGTCCCGCTGCGATGCCTGGCGTCGACCTGAGCGCTTTGCGCAGATGCTGCAAGCCTGCGAGGTCGTGTTGCAGGCTGACGCGATGGTGAGCGGCGGCCAACCTTTCAATGCGGCTGATACCAGGTCGCTCGTGCGCCTGCGTCAAGCAATGGCGCGAGCGGCGACGGTGGATGCCGGTGCGGTGGCACAACGTGCGGCCCAACGAGGCCTGCGCGGACCAGAGATCGGCGCTGCGGTTCACGCTGCACGGGTCAGTGCCGTGGCGGAAGTACCGCAGGGCGAGCCCAGCGACTGACCTCGCCTGCGGCCGACCGCGGGCACACCGCTGCGGCTGTTCAGGCTTGCAACAAACGCGGAGCTGCGCAGCGCGGCGCCGCGACGTGCTGAGCGGCATGCTCAGCGGGCATCAGGCGGTGAACGATGGAGGCTTCTTCCGACGGTGAGAAAAAATCGGGGTACATCGAACGCTCGCCAGGTGCACCGTCGAGGCTGCCACCAAAGCGCTCGATTTGTTCGCGGATGTACGAAAAGTTGACCCCCAACAAAACGGCGGGCGCTTCGACCCGTGCGCTGTGGCGTTGCGGCGCCATGACCTCGAAGCCCAACATGCGCCGGTAGTAGAGGACATGACGCGGGTTGACCTCGATCAGCAGGGTATCGAACCCCCGCACCCGGTGGGCGTGGATGTAGGCCATGTGGAACAACGAGGCGAGCACGCGGCGCGAGCGCACCAACTGATCCATCGCCAAGGTGGTGAATTCACACACCTTGCGGCCGGCCTTTCGCAGCACGTCCACTTCGGGCAAGAACAAGGCGTCGACATGCAACCCCATCGTCGAATCAAAGCCTATCGAGAGGGTTGCCACCGTGGCGTCGTGTTCGCTGGCCACCAGGGTCATGCGGGTCGGCGGCGGCTCGTCGGGCAAGGCGGCACTGACATAGCCTCGCGTGGCATACATCCGGTGGATGAGGCTGCTGGCTGAACTGCGCTGACCGCATGAATTGGCGCTGCTGAATTGGTAAAGACGTCGATTGACCACGCAGCGATGCACAGCGTCGTCGTCGGTGGGCAGGAACGCAGGTGAGTTGCTGAGCACAGAAGATCCCTCAGGAGGTGTGAGGCCAGCGTCAGAAAAAGACTACAAAACGACGCGATGAACTGACTGGGCAAATAAACATCTAAGGCGTGATTTTCTCACGCACCAGACGCATCCTAGAAGGGATTGGTGACAGGAGGTAATCGATTTCGGGGTTGTCCACCCCCCGTTTGAGGGGGGCTCAAGGGCTGCGCAGCCAGCGCGAGAGTTCGTTGCGCAGATCGGCCATCGCCACCGGCTTGGTGAGGTAGCCGACCATGCCGGCAGCCGCGCAGCTGTCGCGGTCCTGTGGGGTGGCATGGGCAGTCAGCGCGACGATGGGGAATGACGGCAGTGTTCCGCGCTGCTGCATCGCGCGCAGCTGACGGGTCGCCTCCAACCCGTCGACGCCGGGCATCTGAAGATCCATCAGCACCAGCGCCGGCGGGCGATCGCGGCAGGCCCGCACGGCACCCTCGCCATCTTCCGCCAATCGGGTGCGCAGGCCGAGCACCTCGATCATTTCGCACACGATGACCTGGTTCACCATGTTGTCCTCGACCACCAGGACATCCGAGCCCTCATCGGTGTCCACCGGCATCGGCATGCCCGACAGCGAGCTGTAGCCGGAGACGATGTGATCGCTCTGCGGCCCTGTCATGCACAGCAACTCCAGCAGCGCAGCAGGCGTCACCGGCATGAAGATCAACGGCATCTGCGCCAGCCTCGCAGCCGTTTCGACGGGGGGCTCATTCCAGTCGGGTCGGACCAGCAACACGATGTTGGTGTTCGGCAGCACCCGCCGCAGCATGGCCAGGTCGGTGCCAGGATCAATGGCGGATTCGCTGAGCAGCAGCAGGTCCGGCGCTTCGTCGGCAGCACGCGCGTGCTCGATCAGCTCAGCCACGCTGCCCAGGATGTCGCACCCCCAGCCCAGCCGCTGCAGCCGCCTTTGGATGGCCTGCGCCGGCACCCTGCGGTTGTGCAGCAGCCAGGCATGGCCCGGAGGTGGCCAGCCGCTGCCGGGTTGCTGGCCGGCCTGCACTTGCAGCGGCAGTTCGAGCGTGAAGCAGGATCCCCGGCCAGGCGTGCTGTCCAGCGTCAGCGTACCGCCGACCGACTGCGCCAGGCCGAGCGCAATCGACAACCCGAGTCCCGTGCCGCCGTGGCGGCGCGCCAGGCTCGCATCGCCTTGCACGAAGGGCTGGAACACGCGAGATGCCACGTCGGGATTCATGCCGCAACCGGTGTCGCGCACCGCGATGCGCGCCACGCACTGCCCCGGTGCCACCTCGTGCACGTGGGTGACCATCTCGATGTGCCCCTGCTCGGTGTACTTGACCGCGTTCGACAGCAGGTTGGAGACGATCTGCTGCACACGCTGCGGATCGCCGATGACCCGGCTGACCGCCCCGATGTGGTCGTAGATCAGCCCGAGATTCTTCGTGCGCACCGTCGGCATGACCACCCGCATGGCCTCGGCCAACGTGTCGCACAGGTCGAACGGCTCGTCGACCGGCGGCAGCATGCCGGCCGACAGGCGCGAGAAGTCCAGCACGTCATTGATGATGCCCAGCAGGTTGCGCCCTGACTGCAGCGCCAGCTTCAGGTAGCGCTTCTGCTGCGTGCTGGCAGCTTCCTGCAGCGCCAGCTCGTTGAGGCCCAGCACACCGTTCAGTGGCGTGCGGATCTCATGGCTCATGTGCGCCAGAAATACCGACTTCGATTCGTTCGCGCGCTCGGCCTGCTCGCGCTGGCGCTGTGCTTCTGCCAGCGCGGTTTCAAGGCTCGTGGTGCGCTCCTCGACCATCGCCTCCAGATGCTGGCGCTGTGCTTCGATGTCGCGACGCAGCAGCGTCTGCTCATGCGTGTCGGTGAGCATGCCGGTCATGCGCAGTCCACCTTGAGGATCGAGATCGCTGCGCCCGCGCGCGCGCACCCAGCGAAATCCGCCGTCGCGGTGGCGCAGTCGGTACACCGACTCCCAGGCGCCTGCTGCCGTACTGGCCGCGGCAATCTCCGCCTGGAGCAGCGCGCGATCCTCTGGATGCACCCAGCTGAAATACACCTCGCGGGCGGGCGCTGGCGTGCCTTTTGGATAGCCGAGCAGCGTGCAGATGCGGTCGCTGATGAAAAAATCAGCCAGCCCGACGGTGTGCTCGAAGTGCACTTCGGAGGTCGCTTCCATCGCGCGCTCGCAACGCGCAGCCAGGGCCTCATGGGTCAGCAGCGCCTGCTTGTCGGCATGCACTTCACGCAACAGGCCCGACAGGTATTCGGGCACGCCGCTGACACCCTGT
>JAKFUQ010000093.1 GCA_021732645.1 Rhizobacter sp.
CCGCTGTGCTGCGTAGGAGTGCTTGTGCTGGAAGACGAAATACTGGGTCAGGTGGCGCTGGGCTATTCCGCCTTCATCGATCGCAACCGCGCCGTCACCGCGACCCGGCTGACGGTGTTCCCATTGCGTTCCGACGTGGCGCTCGACGCCGGCCAGTTGCTGCATGCGGTCTCGTCGGTCTGGCCAGCGAATGGCGGACGGGTGTCGCTCAACGTCACCAGCGAGAGCTTGCTGCAGGATTTGCTGCAAACCTCGCCGTCGCACAACCTGATGATCGAGGTGCCGGCCTTCATGGCGGCCGATCCGCAGTACACCGGTTCCATCGTCGCGTTGCACGCTCACGGCACCACCATGCTGCTCAAGGGGCGCCCGTTGAAGGAGCTGCCGCGCGAGGTGCTGCCGTGCTTCAAGCAGTCGATCATCGATCTGACCGATGACCGCCGTGTGGCCACCGGTGGCGTGGCGCCGGTCGGGGTCACACGCACCATCCCGCATGTGCTGAGCGGCATCCACAACACCGCCGACATGGACGGCGCGTTCGAGCGCGGTGCGGTGGCCGTGCTCGGCTGGCCGATCGGTGATGAAGTCACCGAGCGACCGAAGAGCTCTCGCGCTGTTTCCACACCCATCGATTTGCAGACCGTGGTCGAGCTGATCCGTCTGGTCGACGCCGAAGCGCCGCCCGACAAGCTCGAGAACACACTCAAGCGCGACCCATCGCTGGGTTTCAAGGTCCTGCGCTACATCAACTCGCCCGCCTTTGGGCTGTCGGTCGAAGTCAGCTCGTTTCGCCATGCGCTGATGTTGCTGGGCTATCAGCGGCTCAAGCGCTGGCTGGCTCTGTTGCTGGCCACCGCCAGCAAAGAGCCGAACATGCGCGCGGCGATGTTTGCCTCGGTACGCCGTGGGCTGGTGATGGAAGAGCTGGCGCGCAACACCGGCGATGCGGAAATGCGCGGTGAGTTGTTCATCTGCGGCGTGTTCTCGCTGCTGGACCGCTTGTTCCAGCAACCCCTGGCCGAGCTGCTGCGCACCATCCCGGTGCCGCAACGCGTGCATGAAACACTGATCGACGGCACTGGGCCGTATGCCCCGTATTTCAAGTTGGTGCAAGCCATCGAGGCCGAGTCGCTCTACGATTTTCTCGAAAGCGCCGAGGCCTTGATGATGGGCGTGGGCGAGATCAACCGGGCGGAGCTTCGTGCGCTCGCAGCCGCAGCCGAACTCGACTGAGGGCCGCTGCCGCGTGGTGCAGCAGCGGCCAGCGGCACGATCCATGGCGCCGCGCCGCGAGGTGGCGAGCTTGCGGGTGGATTCAAGTCGCATCACCTGTGGCCGATACCACGAGTACGGTTCGTTTCAATCCGACGTCCATGGCCTGCCCGGCCCGTTTTCCATGCACACTCCGAAATGCGACAAAAGCCGTCCGTTTTCCGGGGCCCTCAGGGAACCTTGAGATGAGTTCTGCGCCGGTGCATCAAGCCACCTCACCATTGCAGCCGCTGCGCACCCCTGACAATGCGGGTTCAGGTGGGGCTGAACAGCCGGGCGTGCTCGATGCCGACGCCATCCATCGACTGCGCGAACTCGATCCGAACGGAGAAAGTCATTTGCTGACACGGGTGTTGCAAGCCTTCGAAACATCGCTGAACCGTTTGTTGCCGCAGCTGGAGCAGGCACGCAACACTGCGGATGCGGTGGGTGTGAGGTTGGTTGCGCACACGCTGAAGTCGTCGTCGGCGACCATCGGTGCGCTGCCGCTTTCCAAGCTGTGTGCCGAAGTCGAGGTGATGGCGCACGAGTCGCGGCTCGATGCCGCTGCGTCTGGCATCGAGCAGATCCTGTCGCAGGCGCAGGCCGTGCGTGAGGCACTGCGCCACCTGATCGCTACAGGCTCACCTGCCGACGCGCTATGAATTCAAGCCTGAGCGCTGTCGATGCCGCCGCCACGCAGCCCCGTGTGCTGCTGGTGGACGATGATGAAGTCAACCTGCTGCTGACCTCGATGGCATTGCGTGAGCGCGGCTTCCTGATCACCGAGGCCGCCAGCGGCGAACGTGCGCTCGCATTGCTGCGTGAATGTCAGCCCGACGTCGTCGTTTTGGACGCGCTGATGCCTGGCATGGACGGCTTCGAGACCTGCCGCCAGCTGCGCCACCTGGACAGCTACGCGTCGCTGCCCGTGCTGATGCTGACTGGCCTCGACGACGAAGCGTCGATCAACCGCGCCTACGAGGCTGGTGCCACTGACTTCTTCGTCAAGTCCAACCAGTGGAGCCTGCTCGATGGCCGCCTGCGTTACCTGCTGCGCTCATCGCGCACCCGGCTTGAGCTTGAGCTGAGTCAATCCCGCCTGGCCCGTGCACAAGACCTGGCGCGGATGGGCAGCTTCGAATGGAAGGTGGGCACGGCGGAGCCATCGTTCTCAGCCGAGGCCTTGCGCGTCTTTCAGTTTGGGCCAGGCACAACGCTGCCGTTTCGCGATCTGCTGCGGATGATGCCCAAGGAAGAACGACGCGGTAAACGCGCACTGCTTCGAGAAACCTTGCACACGCAAGGCAACCTCACGCGCGACATCCCCCTGGTGCTGTCCGACGCCCAGGTGCACATCATCCACACCGAGGCGTCGCCCGAGTTCAACGAGCTCCACCAACTGGTGGGCTACACCGGCATCGTGCAGGACGTGACGGAGCGCTGGAATGCCGAGCACAAGATTCGCCAACTGGCCAATTTCGATTCGCTCACCGGTCTGCCCAACCGCAACCAACTGATCGAACGCACCGAGCGTGCGCTGGATGCGGCGCGCCGCATGGGCCACCAAGTCGGTTTGTTGGTGATCGACCTGGACCGCTTCAAGGTCATCAACGACACGCTGGGCCACGGTGCCGGTGACGAGTTGCTGATCGAGGTGGCGCGCCGTCTGCGCTCGTGCGTGCGCCACTCCGATCAAGTGACCGACAACCTGCTCGATTCGATGGGCACCCGTGCCTTCCGCACCCTGGAAGCCATGTGCCGGTTGGGTGGCGATGAGTTTGTTGCGTTGCTGCCCGAGGTGATCGACGAGCACGATGCCGAAATCGTTGCCGCCCGCGTGCTCGAGCAAATGCGCGCACCCATCCATGTGGCAGGCCAGGAATGCTTCGTCACCGCCTCGGTGGGCATTGCGCTGTTTCCGCGCGACGGCAACAACGTGGCCGAGCTGATCCGCAACTCCGACGTGGCGATGTTCGCCGTCAAGGCACAAGGGCGCAACGCCGCCACCGTTTACCGTCCGCAGCTGGCCGGCAAGGGGCGCGAGAAGCTTGAACTGGAAAGTGCGCTGCACAAGGCCATCGAGCGCAACGAGTTGGTGCTGTACTACCAGCCGAAGATCGACGTCCGCGGGGCCTGCATGGTCGGTGTCGAGGCGCTGATGCGCTGGCAGCGCGGCAATGTGCTGGTGGGGCCGGGCGACTTCATCCCTCTGGCCGAGGAAAGCGGGCTGATACGGCCCTTGAGCGAATGGGCGATCCGCGAAGCGGCCCGCCAGGCGCGTGTCTGGCTCGACGCTTTCGGCTTCTCCGATTCGATCGCGGTCAACCTGCCCAGTCGCATGTTCGACCGTGGCGATCTGGTCGAGATGATCCACGAAGCGGTGGTCACCAATGGCGTGCCGCACCATTCGCTGGTGCTCGAGATCACTGAAAATTCGCTGATGAAAGACCTGCAAAGCGTGATCCCGTCGCTGCACCGGTTGAACGAGATCGGCGTCGAAATCTCCATCGACGACTTCGGCACCGGGTATTCATCGCTGGCCTACCTGACCACCTTGCCGATCAGCGAACTGAAGATCGACCGCGGCTTCATCCGCGACCTGGGCATGACGCCGCAAAGCTCGGCGGTGGTCACCGCGATCATCGCGCTGGCGCGCTCGCTGGGCCTGCGTGTGGTGGCTGAAGGGGTCGAGAACCTGCGGCAGATGGAGGTATTGCACCGCCTGGGCTGCGGCGTGATGCAGGGCTTCCTGTTCAGCAAGCCCAAGCCGGCCGACGAGATCCAGGCGTGGCTTGAAGGCACCGTGCTGCCACGGTCGGCGCCGTGGGTCGGCCTGGCGAGCGACGAGGTGTCTCGCGATCCCGCACGCAGCATGGCCTCACGTCCTGCACGCATGCCCAACAACGCGAGCTAGGGTCTGGTAATGCCATGGGCAGCATGACACCGCCGGGCAAGGGCGGCGTTGCCGCAGAGGCGCTGGCAACGCCCACCGACGCGGCGCCCCCTCCCGCCGAGGGGAATCCCACGGTGCTGGCCAAGGGAGCCTTGCGCCGACTGGCGCAGGACAAGCTGGATCCCACCCCCGACAACTATGCCCGTGCCTACCAGGCCGAGCAGGGCGTCGCCCCGGTGGGAGGCGAGTCGCTGGCCAGCTTGATCGAAACCATCGTTCGTGGCATCGAGCGTGGCGGCAAACAATGGACGCTGGCGCGCAAGAAGGACAGCTTGCAGCGCGTGCTCAGCGGCAGTCGCGGCGACGCCGCCCGGCTGCAGCAACGCCTGCGCCAACTGGTTGGCAGCTGGGAATCTGACAGCCCTGCCGACGCAACCGCTGCGCCTGAAGTGCCTGAAGTCCTGGCCGAGGCGGCTGCTGTGGCACCGGAGTCCACCGCCAGCGTGGAACCTGTTCTGCTCGAATCCACTGCCTCCAAAGCGGCCAGACCTCCCTTTGATGGGTCCGATGCGACCCCTCGTGTGGTCGCCGCGTTCGGCCAGACCGTGGTGCGGGCTCTGCCATCGCATGAAGGCGGGGGCGATCTGGCTGCCGCCATCGCGCAAGCCGCACAGCGCATTCAAGGGTCAGGGGCCAGCGCCGCCGAGGCCAGCGAGGTCGAGGGCCTGTGTGAGCGTGCGGACTGGGTGCTGCAGCACCGCGAACATCTGTTCGAGCAGATAAGCGGCTTGTGCGTTGAATTGACCGCCAGCCTGACCGATCTGGCCGAGGACGACAGCTGGGCGCAGGGCCAGTGCGATGCGATGCGGCTGACCGTCGAGGAAGGCCTGACCGCGCGCGGCGTCAAGTCGGTCAACGAGCTGCTGCGCAGCACGCGCATCAAGCAGGCCGAGCTGCGCAGCGAGCGCGATGGTGCACGCAATGCACTCAAGCAGTTGATCAACCGCATGCTCACCGAACTGGACGCGCTGGGGTCGCAGACTGGGCGCTTCCACGAAAGCGTGGGCCGCTATGCCGATGTGATCGAGCGTGCCGACACGCTGGAAAGCCTGGCTGGTGCAGTGCGCGAGATGGTCGAGGAAAGCCGCACCGTGCAGGGCCTGGTCGACCAGACGCAGCGCCGCCTGCACGACGAGCGTGAGCGCGCCACCGACCTGTCGCAGCGCGTCAACGAGCTGGAAGGCGAACTGCGCCGCCTGTCCGGCGAGGTGTCCACCGATCAGTTGACGCAAGTCGCCAACCGGCGTGGATTGCTGCAAGCATTCGATCTGGAATGCGCGCGGCTCAATCGTCTGGCGGTCGACGACCCCGCCCTTGGCAGTGCACCATGCCTGGCCATCGGGCTGCTCGACATCGACAACTTCAAGCGCTTGAACGACGACCTGGGCCACGCTGCGGGCGACGAGGCGCTGAAGGCCCTGGCGGCCATGGTCGCCAAGACCTTGCGGCCCACCGACGTGGTGGCCCGCTATGGTGGCGAGGAATTTGTCGTGCTGCTGCCCGACACCCCGGTCGATGAAGGCCAGCAGATCCTGACCCGGCTGCAGCGCGCGCTGACCGGCGGGCTGTTCATGCACCAGAACAAGCAGGTGTTCGTGACCTTCTCGGCGGGCGTCACCGCCTTTCGCGTTGGCGAGCAGATCGAAGCCGCCCTCGAACGCGCCGATGTGGCGCTGTACCAGGCCAAGCGCGCCGGCAAGAACCGCACGCTGATCGGCTGACTCGCGCGTCGTCCGGCCTGTCAGTCCGGCGCCTGATGGGCCTTTGCCCGGAACCAGCAGAAGAAACCAAAGGCCACCACCGCCACCGCGCCCAGCACCGACCAGACGATGGGCGATGCCGGATTCGGCAGCCGGTGATCTGCCATCCAGGTTTCCATGATCGATATCAGCGCGATCAGCACCACGCCCAGCGCTATGCTCGATTTCTTCTTGTAGTCTGCTTTCATGCCGCGCTCCTGCACCCCGCCCGCACAGAATAGCAGCGCAGCCTCCCAGGCACCACCCTGCGCTGCATCGACCGCCGAGTAACCACTTCCCCCATGGACATCTTCATCCAGCAGATCATCAACGGGCTGGTGCTGGGCAGCGTGTATGCGCTGGTGGCACTGGGCTACACCATGGTCTATGGCGTCATCAACCTGATCAACTTCGCCCACGGCGAGGTGTTGATGGTGGGCGCACTGACCAGTTGGACGGTGGTGGTCGCCTTGGCGGACAGCGGGCTGCCGGGCTGGCTGCTGCTGCTGATCTCGCTGGTGGCCGCGATCGTCGTCTGCACCGTGCTGAACTTCGGCATCGAGAAGATCGCCTACCGCCCGCTGCGCAACGCGCCACGTCTGGCGCCGCTGATCACCGCGATGGGCGTGAGCCTGCTGCTGCAGACGCTGGCGCTGATCATCTGGAAGCCGAACCCGAAGCCGTATCCGATCCTGCTGCCGGCCGAGCCCTTCCACATCGGCGGTGCGGTGATCAACACCACGCAAATCCTGATCGTGGTCGTCACCGCGGTCACGCTGGCGGGCCTGATGTTTCTGGTCAACCGCACGAAGCTGGGCCGCGCGATGCGGGCCACCGCCGAGAACCCGCGCGTGGCCGGGCTGATGGGCGTGAAACCTGATGTGATCATCTCGGCCACCTTTGTCATCGGCGCCGCGCTGGCCGCGCTGGCTGGCGTGATGTACGCGGCCAACTATGGCTCGGTGCAGCACAGCATGGGCTTCCTGCCTGGGCTGAAAGCGTTCACTGCCGCGGTGTTCGGCGGCATCGGCAACCTGGCTGGCGCGATGCTGGGCGGCGTGCTGCTGGGTCTGATCGAGGCGCTCGGCGCCGGCTACATCGGTGTGCTGACCGGCGGCGTGCTGGGCAGCCAGTACCAGGACATCTTTGCCTTCATCGTGCTGATCGCGGTGCTGACGCTGCGCCCGCAAGGCCTGCTGGGCGAACGGGTGGCCGACCGTGCGTGAGGGCGCTGGCGTGAGCTCGCCATCCAGTTCGGGGCGCAAGCTCGGCGTGTTCCTGCTGGCCGCCGTCGCGCTGCTGATCCTGCCGCTGATCGCGCAGCAGTTCGGCAACGCCTGGGTGCGCATCATCGACACCGCGCTGCTCTACGTGCTGCTGGCGCTCGGCCTGAACATCGTGGTCGGCTATGCCGGCCTGCTGGACCTGGGCTATGTGGCGTTCTATGCGGTCGGTGCCTACCTGTTTGCGCTGGTGGCCAGCCCGCAGCTGACCGACAACTTCCCGGCCCTCGCGGCGATGTTTCCGAACGGCCTGCACGCGCCGATCTGGGTGGTGTTGCCGCTCAGCGCTGCGTTGGCGGGTCTGGCGGGCCTGGTGCTGGGTGCGCCGACGCTGAAGCTGCGTGGCGACTACCTGGCGATCGTCACGCTGGGCTTCGGCGAGATCATCCGCGTGTTCCTGGCGAACATGGAGCAGCCCTACAACATCACCAACGGCCCGCGCGGTATCGGCCAGATCGATACGCCGTCGCTGTTCGGCTGGGACCTGGCGAAGAAGTGGGATTTATTCGGGCTCAGCATCCCGTCGGTCACCAACTACTACTACCTGTTCCTCGCGCTGGTCGTCGTCGGTGTGGTGATCTGCTACCGGCTGGAACGCAGCCGCATCGGCCGCGCCTGGATGGCGATCCGCGAAGACGAGATCGCGGCCAAGGCGATGGGCATCAACACGCGCAACCTGAAGCTGCTGGCCTTCGGCATGGGCGCCACCTTCGGCGGTGTGGCCGGTGTGCTGTTCGCCAGCTTCCAGGGCTTCGTGTCACCCGAATCGTTCTCGCTGCAGGAGTCGGTGCTGATCGTCGCGATGGTGGTGCTCGGCGGCCTGGGCCACATCCCCGGTGTCGTCATCGGTGCGCTGCTGCTGGCCGCGCTTCCCGAGGTGCTGCGCTATGTCGCCGGCCCGTTGCAGGCCATGACCGGTGGCCGGCTCGACGCTTCCATCCTGCGCCAGCTGCTGATCGCGCTGGCGATGATAGGCATCATGCTGGCGCGCCCGCGCGGGCTGTGGCCGGCTCCGGAGCACGGTCGCGCGGCCACGCCAGGAGCGATGACCTCGCGATGAACGACACCGTGTTGAACGTGGGCGGGGTCTCGAAGCGCTTCGGTGGTCTGCAGGCGCTGTCCGATGTCGGCATCACGATCGAGCGCGGCATGGTCTACGGACTGATCGGGCCGAATGGCGCGGGCAAGACCACCTTTTTCAACGTGATCACCGGGCTGTACGCGCCTGACGCGGGTCGCTTCGAGCTCGGCGGCCAGCCGTACCGGCCGAGTTCGGTGCACCAGGTGGCGAAGGCCGGCATCGCGCGCACCTTCCAGAACATCCGCCTGTTCGCCGACATGACCGCGCTGGAAAACGTGATGGTCGGTCGCCATGTGCGCACGCGCTCGGGTTTGATCGGCGCGGTGTTCCGCACCGCGTCGTTCAAGGCCGAGGAAGCTGCCATTGCGCAGCGCGCGCGGGAGTTGCTGGACTATGTCGGCATCGGTGTCTATGCCGACTTCAAGGCACGCACTTTGAGCTATGGCGACCAGCGGCGGCTGGAGATCGCGCGGGCGCTGGCGACCGATCCCCAGCTGATCGCGCTCGACGAGCCCGCCGCCGGCATGAATGCGACTGAGAAGCTGGTGCTGCGCGAGCTGATCGACCGCATCAGACATGACGGAAGAACCATCCTTTTGATCGAACACGATGTCAAGCTCGTGATGGGCCTGTGCGACCGCGTCACCGTGCTCGATTACGGCAAGCCTATCGCGGTGGGCACACCGGCCGAGGTGCAGCGCGATGCCACGGTGATCGAGGCCTACCTCGGCGTGGCGCATCAGGCGCATGGTTGACGCGATGAACCTGCCGTTGCTCAAGGTCAGTGGATTGCAGGTGGCCTACGGCGGCATCCAGGCCGTCAAGGGCGTCAGCTTCGAGGTGCAGCAAGGCGAACTGGTCAGCCTGATCGGTGCCAATGGCGCGGGCAAGACGACGACGCTGAAGGCGATCACCGGGCTGCAGCCGGTGGCCGCCGGCGACATCGAATTCATGGGCACGTCAATCAAGGGGCAGGGCCCGTGGGACCTGGTGCGCCAGGGCCTGGTGATGGTGCCCGAGGGCCGTGGCACCTTCACCCGGATGACCATCCACGAGAACCTGCTGATGGGCGCCTACATCCGCGACGACAAAGACATCGACGCCGACATCGACAAGGTGTTCGCCATCTTCCCGCGCCTGAAAGAACGCCGCAGCCAGCTTGCCGGCACGATGAGCGGTGGCGAGCAGCAGATGCTGGCCATGGGCCGCGCGCTGATGGCCCGACCGAAGGTGTTGCTGCTCGACGAGCCGTCGATGGGCCTGTCGCCGATCATGGTCGACAAGATCTTCGAGGTGGTGGGCGACATCCACCGCCAGGGCGTGACCGTGCTGCTGGTCGAACAGAACGCCAGCCGCGCCTTGCAACTGGCCAGCCGCGGCTACGTGATGGAGTCCGGCGAGGTCACGATGAGCGGTGACGCGAAGGTGCTGCTGAACGATCCGAAGGTGAGGGCGGCTTATCTGGGGGAGTAGCCTGGGTGGATAGCCCGGGGAGTGATTCCAGCGGGTCGCTCAGGACGTGTGCAGTTCTTCCCGCAGTACCCGACGCAGCATCGCCACGGTCAGGGGCTTGGCTTCAGGCTTGGCCTTGCTGGCATCGACCGAGCCCTTGCGCAGCAAGCCATTGATGAGCGTTTGATAGCCAACGCCTTCGGCCTCCGCCTGTGCACGAAAATGTTCGATGACGTCATCGTCGAGCATGATGGTGATGCGAGTCTTTCCAGAAGACGGGATCACAGCGCCACGCTTGCCTTTGCTGAAATCGTATTCGTCACGCATGGTATCGATCTGCCTCGCCACGACTGGCCTTGCGAGCGGAAATCACGCGCGTCCGCTCTTCGCGCTGGGTATGGATAACGACCAGCACCCGGCCCAGTGCATCGCTGCCCAACGTGACAAACCGCTGCTCACCTCGGGCGTCGGGATCTTCGATGGTGAGCGCCATCGGATCACGAAGCGCCTGCTCGGCATGAGCGAAGCTGACCCCGTGTTTTCGAAGATTCGTCTTGGCCTTGACCGGATCGAACTCAATGGACATGCGTCATTATGCATATCTAATGCATACGAACAAGTGGCCTACGGTGCCAGCAGGTGATGGAACCTTACGTTGAAACTAGCCAACATTGGCCACGAAAACGAGATACGCAAGGTGCGAGGCATAGCCGAACAAGATGTACGACGCGACTACGCCGAGTACTGCGACAACATGTCCTGCTCGTCCCACCCTTTGCGAAGCCTTGCCGAACTCACCGCCGTAACCCGCTTGTGAAAGGTACGTGAACCCGGCGGCCATTGCTGCCACGAGCACTCCGCCTACATATAAGGAGAGCGCCGCCGGAATTCCGGCAATCGTCCCGATGCCGTCCTTCGAAGCCAATACGTTCCCCATGAGGGCAAGCAGGGCGACAGCAGCTGCGCCATTGATCAACAGCGCACTCTTCAAAGCAGACTGACCACTTGTGATCACCGACCGAAACATCTCAAGATTCCACTCGTGACCGTGCTGCTGCGAACCGACCCACGCGCTCAGCTGCGCTTTGTAGTGTTCAAGCTGTGCTTCAGTCACTGCCGATTCAGACTTCGACTCTCCAACGATGCGAGACACCTCGGTAGCAAACGCTTCGAGCCGCTCCACGGAAACGGAACTGGTTCCTGCGTCTTTCGCAGTTCGTATGCTCTGTTCCAGCAGTTCAACCACGTCACGTGCATTCATTGCGTTGGCTAAATGTTTATGAGATCCAATTCTGCCGCGCGGCAGTGCTGCGTATCCGAGACCGTCAACTTGCGGGCGATGCCACCCGCTCTGCCGCGCCGTAGAACGCGTCCGCGTAAAACTCATCCGCAGGCAAGCCGCAGCTTTCGGTGAAGTCGCGCTGTGCCGACTCAACCATCACTGGCGCGCCGCAGGCATAGACCTGATGGCCTGACAGATCGAGGATGTCGTCCATCACGGCCTGGTGCACGAAGCCACTCCGGCCCGACCAGTCGTCGGCTGACAAGGCTTCCGACAGCACTGGCACGTAGCGCAGCGTGGGCATCTGCGCAGCGACTTCCAGTACCGCTTCGTGCAGGTACAGATCGGCGCGGGTGCGGCAGCCCCAATACAGCGTGACCGGCCGGTCGCTGCCCTTGAATCGCAGCTGCTCGATCAGCGCCTTGATCGGCGCGTAGCCGGTGCCCGAGGCCAGCAGCACGATCGGCTTCGCTGATTCCTCGCGCAGGAAGAAGCTGCCGAAGGGGCCTTCGAGTCGCAGGATGTCTTTCGCCTTCAGTGTGCCGAACACCTGGTCGCTGAACACGCCACCGGGCAGGTGGCGGATGTGCAGCTCGATCCACGGCTTGTCGCCTTGCGTGTGCGGCGCGTTGGCCATCGAGTAGCTGCGCCGCACGCCATCGCGCAGGATCACATCGATGTACTGGCCGGCGTGGTAGCGCAGCGCCTCGCTGGCCGGCAGTTGCAACTTGACGATCGCGACATCGGGCGCCGGCTTGTCGATGCTGATGACGCGTGCCGGCATTTTGCGCACCGGCATGTCGCCGGCGCCGACCACGGTGCGCGCTTCCAGCACCAGATCGGTTTGCGGTGCGGCGCAGCAGGTCAGGGTGTAGCCGGCCTCTTCTTCCGCGACGCTCAAGGCATGCAGCTGGTGCGCGCCGTGGATCACCCGGCCTTCGAGCAGCTTGCAT
>JAKFUQ010000110.1 GCA_021732645.1 Rhizobacter sp.
GGCTGCTCAGTGTGTCGGCCAGCGACCGCTCGGGCTTGCTGTACGCGATCGCCCGGGTGATGGCACATCACCAGATCAACCTGCAGCTTGCCAAGATCAGCACGCTGGGCGAGCGCGCCGAAGACACCTTCCTGATCGACGGTGCCGTCCTGCGCCACAACCGCACGCAGATCGCGTTCGAGACCGAATTGCTCGACGCCGTCGCGGCTTGAGTGCGTTCTGGGCAGCGCGCCGTCAAGCGGCAACCGTGCGAGCGCGTGTCTGACGAGCTTTTGCCTTCGGTGTTGACAGCTCCTCTCGCACGACTTGACGCACAGCATCAATTACTGAACGTTGCTGCATGAATGCGAGCAAGGCGTCATTCATGAGAGTTTGATAGTTCCCGGTTCCGGCTCGTTCAACTTGGGCGCGGAAATAGTCGATGACCGCGTTGTCAATTCGAATAGATATCTTCGTTTTTCCTGGTTCGACAGGAACGACGGGACCGCGCTTTGCGGCGGAGAAGTCAATGTCCCTGTACGGTTCAGCGGCGACGTTTTTCATACAGTTTCCTTTGCGGCTTATTGGCTTTCCACGAGGAGATGATTCGATAGACATCAGGTTCGCGATGTGTGTACACAACGACGAGCAATGCGCCAGTGGTGCTCATGCCGAGCGACACAAAGCGTTGTTCACCAAAGGCGTCCGGGTCTTCTCGCGTGAGCGCGTAGTCGTCGGTAAGCACGGTTGCTGCCTCGGAGAAGGCGGTACCGTGCTCGCGAAGGTTGGCTTCGGCCTTCTTCGGGTCCCAGTCGATGTTCACGCCAGCGACTGTATGGACAATCGTCTGCCCATGTCAAGCGAGATGGTCGCCATTGCACAACCGCACGCAGATCGCGTTCGAGACCGACATGCTCGACGCGCTCGCCGCCTGCGTGCGTGCTGGACACGCCTGCAGCCAACGCAAACGCAGGCCGTGCAGCCCACTGCGGTGCGGGTTGACTGGCGAATCACCCATACAACGCCCATACGATAGTCTGGCTGAATGTATGGATGTTCTTTAGAATTCCGCCATGGGTCGAGTCAGTTTCGAATGGGATCGTGCGAAAGACGACACCCATCAAGCCAAGCACGGGGTGTCGTTTTCAGACGCGCAGTTCGCCTTTGGTGATGCCTCTCGCGTCATTGCCAAAGACCTTGATCACAGCCAGACCGAACAACGCTACTACTGCTTCGGAAAGGTCAACGAAGGCGTTATGACGGTTCGCTTCACTTACCGCGCTGGGGTCATCCGCATCTTCGGTGCAGGTTATTGGCGCAAAGGAAAGACCATTTATGAGCAACAAAATCAAGTACACGAATGAGCCCCTTGGGGACATCGACATCGTCGCTGACTTCTTGCCCTCGCCCAGCGAACTCGCCTACCGAGAGGAAGGCGTCAAGGTCACCTTGGCGTTGAGCAAAAGCAGCGTGGATTTTTTCAAGTCCGAAGCGCTGAAGGGCAACACGCCCTACCAGCGCATGATCCGGCGGCTGGTGGATTCGTATGTCGCATCGCAGAAGAAGGGGCCAGAGACCAAGCGGGGCCGCAGCCGTCCCCCGTCACGATAGTGACGCCGCAGCCCCTGTCTCAGTTGCTTCTGGATGCAGCGCTGCCCAGGCCTGGCTCGGTGGCGATCACCTGGAGCAAGTTTCTTGAAAGCCGTTACCTCGGCACGACCCGAGAGAGCTTCTCTGCCATGCGCGTTTGCCAGCCAGGGCCTGTGGCTCGCCACTTCTGGATCACAGCCTCTGGCAAACGAATGGAAATCAACTTCTTCGGATTCTCGGATCGTGGGCGTCCGCCCTTATTGATCGTTTCTCGCGCCAACATATCGTCGGTCAACTCTGGAAGTTCGTCGTACTCTTCCGGCTGAATGACGTGGGCGGCTATCTTCGCGAGGTCAGATCCCAAGGAGCGGGGAGATGCGCGCTTGCTCGCGGTCATTGGCTTTCCTCATGCTGAACACATGGCGATCCGCGCGACGCGGTGTGTAACCGGCGACCACCATGCGATCACGAAGCATGTCGAAGCAAATCATCCGCTTTTCGCCGTAGCGCTTGCGTGTGTCTTCGGTCTCGAAGAACGGTTGCTCGAATACGAACTTGGCATCCTCGAAGTCCAAGTTCCGGTCTGCCAGCGTCTGTGCCCGCTTCTTTGGGTCGTAGGTGACCGTCACACGGTTAGTGTATCTACATCAACGCTGACGCGGATCAGCTATCTTGCGCGCGTGCTGCGTGCCTTGTCGCAATGCGCATGCCGAGCTGGGCATGCAGATGGCGCTGAATGAAAAGAGCCAGTGCGTTGACCTTGAGCTAACCCGCGAGCTGTTTGCTCATAGGGGTAGCGGGTTTGACGCACAGACCGCGAAACCTTCAGATTTCATTCTTCTTTTCGGTGTTCGGAAAGATACAAGGCTCCACTATTCCACGGAGGGCTGAACTTCTTGATGAATGCAAGCTCCTCGGCGCAGACCAAAGAGATTCCGCTTTCGCCCAGAATCTCTCCGAGGGCAGACTTTCTCGCGTATATCTCATATCGCTTTCCGGCCTCTATTCCAGCGCGAAGCCTACTTGAGTGTGCTCTTCCAGTAGTGCTTCCTACAAAGCCGCCCTGGTGTTGATGGCAGCGAGCCTTGAGTGTCTTTCCCGCCATACCAACGTACACCACGCGATGCTGCTGATCGGTGCACTCGATCCATAGATAGACAAAGCCGCACTCTTTGTCCAGCTTCGTGAGGTTGAACCTGATTTGATCATTCGCGACGAAGATATCGCCGGTCTTGGCGAAGTTGTACTTAGCTACTTCCGAGAGAAGGGAGACGTTGTGCATTGCGGCGCCTAACCCAACATAGGTTGCAAGAATGCGCTTATTTCAAGATAGCCGCGCAATGCTGCGCTGTGAACCGGATATCAGCGCACGCCAACAGCCTGATCCAGGTCGCTCCAAACGGGCGGCGGGCCTTTGGTGGCGAACAACCGCCTTCGTTTTCTTCGGAACAACACCCCTCTCACCCCATGTGCAAGCCGCCGTTGACCGAGAAATCGGCACCAGTGGCAAAGCCGGATTCATCGGACGAAACCCACGACACCATCGACGCGATGTCGTCCGGGGTGCCCAAGCGCTTGACGGGGATGCCGGCAATGATCTTATCGAGCACGTCCTGGCGGATGGACTTGACCATGTCTGTCGCGATGTAGCCCGGGCTGACGGTGTTGACGGTCACGCCCTTGTTGGCCACTTCCTGCGCCAGCGCCATCGTGAAGCCGTGCATGCCGGCCTTGGCGGCGGAATAGTTGGTCTGCCCGAACTGGCCCTTCTCGCCATTGACCGAGCTGATGTTGACGATGCGGCCCCAGCCCTTTTCGAGCATGCCCTCGATGACCTGCTTGGTGACGTTGAACAAGCTCGTGAGGTTGGTCTCGATCACCGCATCCCAGTCGGCACGGCTCATCTTGCGAAACATGCCGTCACGGGTGATGCCGGCGTTGTTGACCAGCACGTCGACCGTGCCCAGTTCGGCCTTGACCTTCTCGAAGGCGGCGGTGGTCGAGTCCCAGTCGCCGACATTTCCTACCGAGGCGTGGAAGTGGTAGCCGAGTGCGGTTTGCTCGTCGATCCACTTCTTGAAGTCCCGGCTCGGGCCGCATCCCGCCACCACGGTGAATCCGTCCCGGTGCAGGCGCTGGCACATGGTGGTACCGATGCCACCCATGCCGCCGGTCACATACGCGATTTTCTTGCTCATGGTTTTCACTCCTCTGTGTTGTTCTGAATAGGCGCACAGCCTTCAGGCTGGGCCCGGTGCGGATTTAACGCTCCAGCGTCATGGCAATGCCCATGCCGCCACCGATGCACAGGCTGGCCAGGCCCTTTTTGGCCTTGCGCTTTTGCATTTCGTGCAACAGCGTGACCAACACGCGGCAGCCGGACGCGCCGATCGGGTGCCCGATGGCGATGGCGCCACCGTTCACATTGATCTTGCTGGTGTCCCAACCCATTTCCTGGTGCACGGCACAGGCCTGGGCGGCGAATGCCTCGTTGATTTCCATCAGGTCGAGGTCGGCCGCTTTCCAGCCCGCCCGCGCCAGCGCGCGCTGCGAGGCCGACACCGGGCCCATGCCCATGATGGCGGGATCCAGCCCGGTGCTGGCGTAGCTGGCGATGCGCGCCAGCGGCGTCAGGCCCAGCGCCGCGGCGCGTGAGGCACTCATCACCACCACCGCAGCAGCGCCATCGTTGATGCCCGAGGCATTCCCAGCGGTCACACCGCCGGCCTTGTCGAAAGCAGGGCGCAAGCCGGCCAGCCCTTCGGCCGTGCACTTGCGGTTGACGAATTCGTCGGTGCCGAACAGCACCGGGTCGCCTTTGCGCTGTGGAATGCTCACGTTGACGATCTCGTCGTTGAACCGACCCGCCTCCTGCGCCGCAGCGGCCTTCATCTGGGACGCCAGCGCCAACGCGTCCTGCGCCTCCCGGCTGATGCCGAACTTCTTCGCGATGTTCTCGGCGGTGACCCCCATGTGGTAAGGGTTGAAGGCGTCGTTCAGACCGTCGCGCAGCAGGGTGTCGAGCAGCTTCCAGTCACCCATGCGCACACCGTCACGCGCGCCCGGAAGCACGTGCGGCGCCAGGGTCATGTTCTCCTGGCCGCCAGCCACGACGATCTCGACGTCGCCGTCGCGGATGGCCTGCGCCGCCAGCACCACCGCCTTCATCCCGGACCCGCACAGCTTGTTGATCGTCATCGCCGGCACGGTGTTCGGCAGGCCTGCACCGATCGTCGCCTGGCGCGCCGGGTTCTGCCCGCAATCGGCCTGCAGCACCTGACCCATGATGACTTCGCTGACCTGATCACCGGTGAGCCCAGCGCGCTTCAGTACCTCGGCGATCACGACCGAACCCAATGCCGACGCCGGCACCTTGGCCAAGCTGCCGCCGAACTTGCCCACAGCGGTGCGGGCGGCCGAAACGATGACGATGTCTGTACTCATGTGGAGCTCCTGAATGGCGTGGATTAAACAGCTTGGATGCGGGAGTGGCGGGACGGTGGGCCGACCAGGTCGCTGCCTGAACAGCGACGCCGGGTGGATTTGATGCAGCGGATCATGTGGCTTTTTGCTTGGCGTAGCGACCTGGGGCCGACTCAATGACGGGATGGCGGCGGCTGCCCGCTGTCTTCGGCGCGGCGACCTGCCGACCGGCATGGCTGGCCAGCCACGCAGCCCAGTCGGTCCACCAGCTGCCGGGATGTTCTTTGGCCTTGTCGAACCAGGTCGCGGCGCTGGCGGGAAGTGCCGTCGTGCCGCCGATCCAGTGGCTGCGCTTGTTTTTCGCCGGGGGATTGATCACCCCCGCGATGTGGCCCGAAGCACCCAGCACGAAGCGCTTCTTGCCCTTCAAGACCTGCGTGGAACGGTACGCCGCCTCCCAGGGCACGATGTGGTCCTCACGCGAGGCATAGATGTAGGCTGGGGTGTCGATCAGCGACACATCGAGCGGCAGACCGCACACCGTCAGGTCGCCCGGCTTCATCAAGCGGTTTTCCAGGTAGGTGTGGCGCAGGTACCAGCAGTACATCGGCCCGGGCAGGTTGGTGCTGTCGCTGTTCCAGTACAGCAGATCGAACGGCGGCGGTGCTTCGCCTTTCAGGTAGTTGCCAACGACGTAGTTCCACACCAGGTCGTTGGGACGCAGGAAGCTGAAGGTCGACGCCAGCTCGCTGCCCTTGAGCAGGCCACCGCCTTGGGCGCTTTCAGCGCCGATCGCGCGTTCGCGCATGCGCACCATCGCTTCATCGATGAACACGTCGAGGATGCCGGTGTCGGTGAAATCGAGCAGGCAGGTCAGCAGCGTCATGCTGGCCGCGGGCTTCTCGCCGCGCGCGGCCAGCACCGCCAGTGCCGTGGCGAGCAAGGTGCCGCCGATGCAAAAACCCAATGTGTTGATCTGCTCGGCGCCGGTGATGTCGCGCGTCACCGCCATCGCACGGATCACCGCGTCTTCGATGTACTGATCCCAGGTGAACTTCGCCATGCTCGGGTCGGCGTTGCGCCAACTCATCACGAACACACGGTGACCCTGGGCCACGGTGTAGCGGATCACGGAATTTTCCGGCTGCAGGTCGAGGATGTAGTACTTGTTGATGCAAGGCGGCACGAAAAGCATGGGCCGCTCATGCACCTTGGGCGTCAGCGGCTTGTATTCGAGCAGCTGGAACAACTCGTTCTCGAACACCACCGCGCCTTCGGAGGTCGCCACGTTGCGGCCGACCTCGAAGTGGCTTTCGTCGGTCTGCGACACATGGCCTTGCCGAATGTCATGCCACAGCTGCTGCAGGCCCTGCGTGATGCTGTCGCCGTTGGTCTCCAGCGCCTTGCGCTGCGCCTCAGGGTTCAGCGCCAGGTAATTGCTGGGCGCCGCCGCATCGACCCACTGCTGCACCGCGAATCGGATGCGTTGCTTGACCTTCTCGTCGCCCTGCAGCTGATCGGCCATCTCCAGCAGCGTGCGGGCGTTCAGCAGATAGAGCTGCGCGGTGAACGCGCTGGCGGGATTGCCACTCCAGTCGGGCGCGGCAAAGCGGCGATCCCCCAGCACGGGCGTGGGCACCGGTGGCGCCGTGGTCTTGTCGAGCGTCGCACTGGCCAGCGCCTGCAACTGCTGCATCGACTGATTCCACAGCGCCGTGGCCTGCCGCACGTAATCGGCCTGCAACTGCGCCAGCGACGGCATCGGCAGCGACAGTGCCGTGAGCGATTTCAAGGCTTCGGCGGCCGTGGCGACGAGCGTCTGGTCAACGGCGTCGGTGAGTGGTGAGGGTGATGCGGTAGCCGCAGTTTCGCGCTTGACTTTCACTTGTATCCTTGACCAGCCGCCCACAAGACACGCGCCCCGGCTGCGGCAACTATTGTGGCGCACACGGCTGACACTGGCGTGACCGCCCTGGCGACACTGCGAATCAACAAACCGACCCTGACGGACCCCGCGATGTACCTGGTGGCAATTGCATGGATGTACGTGGTGGTCATGATGGCGGTGGTTGAAGCCACCAGCGCGAACGGTACTGTCCTCGGCGCAGTTTTCACCCTGGTGCTCTACGGCGCCCTGCCCCTGTCTATCGTTTTGTACATCTTGCGCACGCCAGGGCGCAAGCGGGCACGACTTGCCGCCGAGGCTGAGGCGGATGCTGCGAACGGGCCGTCAGTGGCCGAGCCAGATGGCCGCGACCATGCGCCCGGTGACACCGTCACGGCGGAACGAAAAGAAGCGTGACGCGTCGGAAGCGGTGCACCAGGCCCCACCGCTGACTGCCGTCACACCGCAAGCCGACAAGCGGTCGCGCGCCAGGCCGGGCAGATCGGCCAGCCACTTGCCCGCCTTCAGGGGCACAAAACGCGAGGCTTGCAGAGCCGCTTCTGATGCCTGCTGCGTGGTCCGTGGATCGCCTGCCAAGGCCTGCACGACATCGGCACCCACCTCAAAGCGCTGTGGGCCGATACAGGGCCCGAGCCACACTTCCACCTGATCCGGCTCACAGGCACTGGCGCTGCACAGCGACGCCAGCGTGGCCTCCAGCACGCCGGATGCCAGACCGCGCCATCCCGCATGCGCCGCGGCCACGGCACCGGGCGCGGCCAACAGCACTGGCAGGCAATCGGCCACCTGGATGCCGCACGCCACTCCCGGCTCGGTGGTGACGCAGGCATCGGCGTCGTGACGCGGGGCGCCCGGTGCTGCATCGGCCGCTGTCAACCGGACGACGCGCGCACCGTGCACTTGGTTGAGCAGCACCATGGGCGCGCCGACAAGGTTGAGCAGGCGGGCCTGGTTCTGCGCCACCGCGGCGGCGTCATCGCCAAGCCCATCACGCAGGTTCATGCTGTCGAACGGCGCGGCGCTGAATCCGCCATGCCGGGTGGTCATCAGCGAATGCACGCCCGGGAGGCGCCACTGCGGGCGTAGCCAATCGGCGTCGAAGTTCACGGGGTTGTGCTGCGGCACCGTCGGCCCGACGGCAGCCGATGATGTCACGGGGCAACGCTGCCGCCGCAGCACACGACATGGTGCGCCCACGTGGCGCCGCTACACTGACCGTCATGACTCCTGTTCGCAGCATTCGCCATTGCAAGAGCTGCGGCGGCGCCGCCGAATACCGGGTGCCGACCGACGACAACCGCCCGCGTGCGGTGTGCACGGTGTGCACCACGGTTCACTACGAAAACCCGTGCAACGTGGTCGGCACGATCCCAGTCTGGGATGATCAGGTGCTGCTGTGCCGCCGCAACATCGAGCCCCGCTACGGCTACTGGACGCTGCCGGCCGGCTTCATGGAACTGGACGAAACGCTGGCCGAAGGCGCGGTGCGCGAAACCGTTGAAGAAGCCGGCGCCAACATCGAGTTACAGCCTCTGTTCAGCCTGCTCAATGTGGTGCGTGCGAACCAAGTGCATCTGTTTTACCGGGCTCGATTGCTGGACACCCGGTTCGCGCCGGGGCCAGAAACCATAGAAGCTCAGTTGTTTCGCGAAGACGAGGTGCCTTGGGACGACCTGGCCTTCAAGACCGTGCGCGAAACGCTGAAGCTGTATTTCGCCGACCGGCGCCAGGGTCAATTCGGCTTCCACTGTGCCGATATCGGGTGAACGACGGTTCACCGGCATGCCTGACTCCCTTTCCGAAACACCCAGCGCCCCACCGGCTGCCCCGACCGTCGGCACCACGGTGCATCGTCTGCGCGAGGACCTGATACACCCGGACCCTTTGCTCGACTGTCTGGTCGAGATCTGCCGTCTGCAAGGCCACGCCACCACGCGCGCCGCACTGTCGGCCGGGTTGCCGATCGGCCCCGACACCGCAGGCCGACTGCCGCTGGACCTGGCCGAACGTGCTGCCGCCCGAGCGGGGATGGCCACGCGCTTGCAACGACTGACGCTCAACGACCTGGACGCCGCCACGCTGCCGGTGCTGCTGATCCTGCGCAACGACCAGGCCTGCGTGCTGCGGGGCTGGGAGGGCACTGGCGACGCACAAAGCATGCGGGTGCTGTTGCCCGAAACTGGCCAGGGCACGGTGCGCCTGTCACGCGCCGACCTGGAGGCCCGCTACAGCGGTGTGGTGCTGTTCGTGCGACCGCATTTCCGCTTCGATGCCGGTACGCCCCCGGCGGCACAGACCCGCAGCGGCGGCCACCCTCACTGGTTCTGGAACGCACTGCTCGCGCAACGTTTTGTGTACCGCGATGTGTTGTGGGCGGCGCTGCTGATCAACCTGTTTGCACTGGCCTTGCCGATGTTCTCGATGAACGTCTACGACCGGGTGGTGCCCAACAACGCGGTCGAAACGCTGTGGGCCTTGGCCGTCGGCGTGCTGCTGGTGCTGGGCGCCGACCTGTTCATGCGGCTGCTGCGCAGCCACTTCGTCGACGAGGCCAGTGCTCGCATCGACGTCACGCTGTCGGCGACGCTGATGGAGAAAGTGCTGGGCCTGCGGCTCGAGCACCGGCCAGAATCGGTCGGCTCATTCGCGCAGAACCTGCGTGGTTTCGAACAGGTGCGCGACTTCATCGCGTCGTCCACCGTCACCGCACTGATCGACCTGCCCTTTGCGCTGCTGTTCGTCGCTGTGTTGGCGTGGATTTCGCCGTGGCTCGCTGTGCCGGTGGTGCTGGCGTTCGGGCTGATCCTCGCACTGGGTTACTCGCTGCAGCACCGTTTGCATGTTTTGTCAGAGACCACTTACCAGGCCAGTGCGCAGCGCAACGCGACCCTGATCGAGAGCCTGTCGGCGATCGAAACCATCAAGTCGCAAGGCGCCGAAAGCGTCATCCAGTCGAAGTGGGAGCGCGCCAACCTGTTCCTGGCCAGCACCAACGTGAAGATGCGCGGGCTGTCAGCTGGCGCGATGTTGACCACCAGCACGCTCACGCAGCTGGTGTCGGTGGCCATGATCCTGATCGGCGTCACCCTGATCAGCCAGCGCGAACTGACGATGGGCGCGCTGATTGCCGCGGGCATGCTGTCGGGCCGCGCGCTGGCGCCGGCTGGGCAGATCGTCGGCTTGCTGATGCAGTACCAGGGCGCGCGCACCGCGCTCGATTCGCTGAACAAGATCATGGCCAAGCCGGTCGAACGGCCGGCCGGCGAAAGCTTCATCCAGCGCCCGCAACTGCGCGGCGACATCGAGTTCCGCAACGTCAAGTTCTCGTACCCCGGTCGCACCGATTCCGCCATCGAAGGCATCAGCTTCAAGATCAGCGCCGGCGAGCGTGTCGCGCTAATCGGCCGGGTGGGCTCGGGCAAAAGCACCCTCCAGCGGCTGATCATGGGCCTGTACCAGCCGACCGACGGCGCGGTGCTGCTCGACGGCATCGACCTGCGCCAGCTCGACCCGGCCGATGTGCGGCGCAATGTCGCCAGCGTGTCGCAGGACGTGACGCTGTTCCAGGGCACGCTGCGCGAGAACATCACCTTCGGCCTGCCCTATGCCGACGACTCGGCCGTGGTCGCCGCCGCCGACGTGGCGGGCCTCACCGACTTCATCAACCGCCACCCGCGCGGCTTCGACTTGGCCGTAGGCGAGCGCGGCGAATCGCTCTCGGGCGGTCAGCGCCAGAGTGTTGGCATTGCCCGCGCAGTGCTGCACAACGCGCCGCTGCTGTTGCTCGATGAACCGACCAGTGCGATGGACTTTTCCACCGAGGCGCAGATCACCGCCAGGATCACCGATTTCGCCAGCGACAAAACCGTGGTGCTGGTGACCCACCGCACCTCGATGCTCGCAATGGCCACCCGCGTGATCGTCATCGACGGCGGCAAGGTGGTCGCCGACGGCCCGCGCGACCGCATCATGGAAGCATTGGCAACCGGCCGGATTGCGAGAGCGGCATGAACGCCATCCTGAAAGCCGTCACCGCGCCCTGGGGCACAGCCGATGCGGCCGCCGATGCCGCGGGCTTCCGCAGCTTCGAGCACCAGGCCGAGGTGGTGATGTCACGCGCCCGCACGCAGCGGGCGCAGCTGATCGTGCGGGCTGCCCTCGTGGTCGTGCTGCTGCTGGTGCTGTGGGCCTGTTTTGCGCACGTCGAGGAAGTCACCCGCGGCGACGGCAAGGTGATCCCGTCGAAGCAGTTGCAAGTGGTGCAGTCGCTCGACGGCGGCGTGGTGTCCGAGATCCTGGTGCAGGAAGGCCAGGTGGTCGAAGCCGGCCAGCTGCTGCTGAAGATCGACGAGACCCGCGCCACCTCGGGCGTGCGCGAAAGCGCAGCGCAGGGCTTTGCGCTGCGAGCGCGCGGCGCGCGGCTGCGAGCGCTGGCGGAAGGCGCGCCGTTTTTGCCCCCGACCAGCAGCAACCCCGAAGAACGGCGCATCCTCGACGAGGAACGCACGCTGTACGAAACCCGGCGTTCCGAGCTGGGCACGATGATCGCGATCAACCAGCAGCAGTTGCAACAGCGCCAGCAGGAACTCAGCGAAATGCGGGCTCGCAAATCATCGGCCGAACGTGGGCTGGACCTCGGTCAGCAGGAACTCAACAAAACCCGCCCACTGCTCGCCTCCGGCGCGGTGTCCGAGGTGGACATCCTGCGGCTGGAGCGCGAGGTGTCGCGCAGCCGCGGCGAGATCGAACAGTCCAGCGCGCAGATCGCCCGCGTGCAGGCGGCGATCGGCGAGGCGCAGCGCAAGATCCAGGAAACCGAGCTGACCTTCCGCAACGACGCGCGCAAGGACATGGCCGATGTGCTGGGCAAGCTGAACGCGCTGAACGAAGGTGCGGTGGCGCTGGCCGACAAGGTCGACAAGTCGCAGGTCAAGAGCCCGGTACGCGGCCGCGTGCAGCGCCTGCTGGCCAACACCGTGGGCGGTGTGGTGCAGCCGGGC
>JAKFUQ010000247.1 GCA_021732645.1 Rhizobacter sp.
GCATCGCCATCTGGCCCGCCTCGCCGGTCACGAGGCCGACCACCATCGCACCGAGCAGCAGCAATTGCGCGCCGTCGGTGAACGACTCGTGCAGGACCTTGCCGATGCCCTGTGGCGCGCCGGCCGCGGGCGCACCCTCGCGGCGCCGCGCCATGTTCGCGAGCACCACCGCCATCACGATCGCGGGCGACTCCATCAGCGCCATCGCTGCCGCCATGTGGCCGCCGTACGGGGTGCCCTGTGTGTCCAGGTACTGCACCGCCGTGATGAAGGTGACCGCGCTGACCGAGCCGTAGGTGGCGGCGATCGCCGCGGCGTCGAAGCGCGACAGCCGCCGCACCAGCAGCACGTAGCCGATCGCCGGGACGACGACCGCCAGCACCACCGCGCAGGTCAGGCTCACGACCACATCAGCTGTCAGGCCCGACTTCGCGAGCGCGAAGCCGCCCTTCAGGCCCAGCGACATCAGCAGGTACAGCGACAGGAAGCGTGCGATCGCCGGCGGAATTTCAAGGTTCGAGCGCAGCGTGCCGGCGATGAGGCCGAAGACGAAGAAGAGGATGGCGGGGTCGAGAAAGTTCTGCATGATGCGGAGCGATGCTCAGCCCTGCCTAAAATTCTCACAAGTGATATGTTCTGATAGCACATATCCATTTATCCGATGATTTATTCAACCCCTCCCCCCGGCTTAGAGCGCGCACCTCGCGCCAGCCTCGTGCAGTTGCGCAGCTTCGAGGCCGTCGTCCGGCTGGGTGGCGTCGGCCGCGCCGCGCGCGCCTTGCACCTCGCGCAGCCGACGGTATCGACGCAGATCAAGGAGCTGGCCGCTGTGCTCGATCTCGTGCTTTTCGAGCCGCAGGGTCGCGGCCTCGCACCGACCGCGGTGGGCGAGCGGCTGGCGATGGCGGTGCGCGAGATGGGCGTGGCCTGGCAGGGCTTCGAGGACGACGCCGCGGCGCTGCAAGGGCTGCGGCGTGGCCGCCTGCGCATCGCGGCCGTGACGACCACCGAGTACTTCCTGCCCGATCTGCTCGGCCCGTTCGCACGCCAGTACCCCGGCATCCAGATCGAGCTCGCGGTCGAGAACCGCGATGCCGTGGTCGCCCGGCTCGAGCGTGGCGACGACGAACTCGCGGCGATGATGCTGCCGCCATCACATCTGCCGTTGTCACGCTGGCCGTTCCTCGAGAACCCGCTGGTGGTGATCGCGCCGGCCGCGCACCCGCTGGCCCGCCGGCGCCGCCTGAAGCTGGTCGAGCTGACGGGCGAGCCGCTGCTGTCGCGCGAGGCCGGCTCCGGCACACGCGCTGCCGCCGAGCAGGCCTTTGCGGCCCAGGGCATCGAGTGGCTGCCGCGCATGGCGCTGGGCAGCAACGAGGCGGTCAAGCACGCGGTGCGGGCCGGGCTCGGGCTCGCGGTGCTGTCGCGGCACACGCTGGCGCCGGACCCGGCCACCGAAGGCCTCGCGGTGCTGTCGGTCGCGGGATTTCCGCTGCGCCGCCAGTGGCACCTCGTGTGGCGGCAGGACCGCACGCTGTCGCTGCCCGCCCGCACGCTGCTCGACGACCTGCGGACGCGTCTGCAGGTGAGGGCACGACCTCGGGCTTAGATTGGCGGCGCGCCAAGCCTCGATCTGGCCGGTGAATCGGCCGCAACATCGCGGATTGTCTCGCTGTGCACGCGACACACTGGAGCGACCTGCATCCCGTGTGAGCCATGTCATGTCTCTGTTTCGATGGCCTGTTGCGCTGAGCCCCTGGTGGCGACCCCGCGCTGGCGAGCAACGTGTGACACCGCCACGACCGCGGCTGGTGGCCAGTGCCACAACGCCTGCCGTGACCGCACCCTTGCAGGAAGTCGCCACGCCCACCCTTGCAATCAACGAGGTGACCGCGCCGTTTTTGGCCTGGCTGTTGTCGCAGCCGAAGACGGACCCCACGTCCACTCTCGACAGCGAACCGCAGCGCAGTCCCGCCGTACTCGACGAGCAGCTGCTGTCGGTGCTGGCGCGCGTCGACGAAGTCATTGCGTCCGACCTGCAGCGCAACGCCCTGCTGCCGCGCGCACCGCAGGTGCTGCCACAGCTGATGCGCAGCCTGCGCGACGAGCACTATGTCGCGGTGGAGGTTGCCGCACGCATCGGCAAAGATGCCGTGCTGGCCGCCGAGGTGATCCGCGTGGCCAACGGCTCCCACCGCGGCAGCCGCGAGCCCATCGTCGATCTGGCGCAGGCCGTGCAGTCCATCGGCACCGATCAGTTGCGCCGCGTGGTCACCAAGTCGGTGCTGCGGCCGATCTTCAGCGTGCGCGGCGCCTCGCTGTCAGCGCTGGCGGCGCCGCAAATCTGGGTCAATGCCGAATTCAAGGCCCGCCTGTGTTCCGCGCTGGCAGCCGCCGAAGGGTTGGACCCGCTCGACGGCTACATGGCCGGCATGCTGCACGAATGCGGCTGGACGGCACTGCTGCGCGCCCTCGATGGGCTCGGCCCGCAGGCACTGCCCGCCGTGCCGCAGCTGATCGCTCCCGCCATGGCGCAGGCACTTGCCAAGCGCCGTGACCTGCTGTTTTGCCGCCTGATCCGGCCCTGGCAACTGAGCATGCCCCTGGTCGCCATGGCCGATGACATCGAGACCGGCGGCTTGGCTGCCGCGCACCTGCCCCTGGCCGTGGCGCTGCAACGCGCGCATGGTCTGGCCGCACTGCACGCACTGGCTTGCGACGCCCGTCTGCCCCGGGGCATGGATGCCGCATTGATGAGCCTGCCAGCCAACGTGCAGGCCAGCTACCTGTCGGTGACACGCGAGGTTTGAGTCCGGCCCGGCGGACTGCTCACGCGCCGCCCGTGTCTGCGCTTTGCTTTGCGTTCCTGCGCTAGGCTACTGGGTTTCCACGTCCCGAGGACCCTGCGATGAGAGTGCTACACACCATGCTGCGCGTTGGCAACCTGCAACGTTCGATCGACTTCTACACCCGTGTGATGGGCATGACCTTGCTGCACACCACGGAGCGGCCCGAGCACAAGTACAGCCTGGCCTTCGTCGGCTACGGCAGCAACCCCGATCACGCCGAGATCGAGCTGACCTACAACCACGGCGTCGATCACTACGAGCTCGGCACCGCCTACGGTCACATTGCCATCGCCGTGCCCGACGCCTACGCCGCCTGCGCAGCCATCAAGGCCGGTGGCGGTGTGGTCACCCGCGAAGCCGGCCCCGTGGCCGGCGGCTCGACGGTGATCGCCTTCATCACCGATCCCGACGGCTACAAGGTCGAGCTGATCCAGCGCTGAACTGTTGTCGAGCGAGCGAACGACCTGCCCCGACGGGCCGGGGTCAGCGACCTGAAACTGTCGAAGTTCCATCACCGATCTGTCACTGCACGCCACTAGCGTTGCGAGTGCGCGAGTCGGTGTCGGCCTGCGCCGACATCCCTCCCAGACGCGTCGCATGGCGTCCAGGCACGAAGGAATTTCATGGGTCGCCCTACTCTGCTCAAAGCGCGCCGCGTCGGTGCCAATCGCCGCGATTTTTTCAAGCGCTCCGGCTCGGCTGCCGTGGCACTGGCCTCGGCTCCCTTGTTGTCGATGCCGTCGGCGCAAGCCAACACGGTGGCCAGCGGTGCCGTGTTCCAACACGGCGTGGCCAGCGGCGATCCGCTGTCTGACCGCGTGATCCTGTGGACGCGCGTCACGCCGCCCGCCGCCCGCTCGTCGGTGCTCGTCGATTACGTGGTGGCGCTCGACCCCGCACTGACGCAAGTCGTCGCCCGAGGCCGCACCAAGACCAGCCCCGACCGCGACTACACGGTCAAGGTCGATGCGCTGCGCCTCGCGGCCAACACCACCTACTACTACCGCTTCAGCGCCGAAGGCAGCACCTCACCAGTGGGCCGCACGCGCACCCTGCCGGTGGGCACGACGACGCGGCTGCGCATGGCGGTGGTCAGCTGCTCGAACCACGCCGCAGGCTTTTTCAACGCCTACCGCCGTATCGCCGAGCGTGCCGACCTCGACCTGGTGATTCACCTGGGCGACTACCTCTACGAGTACGGCCCCAACACCTTCGGCAGCCTGCGCACGCCCGAGCCGCCCAACGAGATGGTGACGCTCAGCGACTACCGCACACGCCATGCGCAGTACAAGCGCGATGCCGATTCGCAGGAAGTGCACCGCCAGCACCCGATGATCTGCATCTGGGACGACCACGAAATCACCAACGACTCGTGGATCGACGGTGCCGAGAACCACACCCCAGCCACCGAAGGCGACTGGGCGCAGCGCGTTGGCACCGGCTTGCGTGCCTACTACGAATGGATGCCGGTGCGCATCCCCGATGCCACGAAACCGCGCCGCAACCAGCGTGCCTTCCAGATCGGCGACTTGGTCGATCTGCTGATGCTCGAGGAGCGCCTCAGCGCCCGTTCGCAGCAGCTGCAGGCGACCATACCGGTGCCGGGTCTCGGAACGGGTTTTGTGCAATCGGGCGCATTTGCAGACCCCACGCGCACGCTGCTCGGTGCTGAGCAGGAGACTTGGCTGGCCACCCGATTGCGCACTTCGACCGCCAAGTGGAAGTTCCTCGGTCAGGGCGTGATGTTTGCCCACCTGAAGCTGCAGGGTGCGCCGCTGGCAGCGGGCGGTGGCGTGTTTGTCAACAGCGACCAGTGGGACGGTTATCAACCGGCGCGTGACCGCGTCTACAACGTACTGAGGGGCGATGCCAACAACGCCCCCGTGAACAATTGCGTGGTGCTCACCGGCGACATCCACAGCTCGTGGGCGAACGACCTGTCGCAAGACCCAAACAACCCGAACACCGCCACCGGCGGCTACAACCCGGCCACGGGCGCAGGCTCGCGTGGGGTCGAGTTCGTCGGCACGTCGGTCACATCACCCGGCCTGAACGACCCGACCGGCGGCACGGCGGCGTTCTTGCGCAGCGTCAACCCGCACATGAAGTACATCGACTTCAACCAGCGCGGCTACATGCTGCTGGACGTGACGCCACAGCGCGCGGTGTGCGAGTGGTGGTTCGTCGACACGGTGGCCGCCATCAGCAACGTGCAAACCTTCGGTGTCGCTTTCGAGGTGCAACTCGGCAGCAACCACTTGGTGCCGTCGGTGCAGACCACGCCGCGCGCTAACCCGCCGCTGCTGGCCCCTTGAACACGGCTTGCACCCATTCACACCCCATTTGAAGCGAGACACTCCGCCATGCACACCACCCTGCTTTCACGTTCCATTGCGGCCATCGCGCTGTCTTTCGGTGCCGTCGCCAGTGCCCAGGCACTCCACGTCGCCGCTACGGGCAACCTCACGCTGAACATCAGCGTTGCCGATGTCCCGTTCACCCTGGCCAGCGGCTCGTCGGATATCCGCATCTGGACCGACTCGTACGACAGCGGCCTCAATTTCGATCCCGTCGTCACGCTGTGGCAGCGCTCGGGTGCCGACTACACCCTGGTTGGCAGCAACGATGACGACGACACCATCGGTGCCGGTCAAACCTCGTTCGATGCGGGCTTGTTCTATTCGACGCTGGCCGCAGGCCAGTACCTCGTGTCGGTCACCGCATCGCCGTACTACGCCAGCAGCAGCTTGCGATCGCAGGGCTTTGCGTTCGATCCCGACTTCGGGCCGACCGACCCCGCCACCCTGATTTCGGAGTGGAACCAGCCGTCGTACGACCTCAACACCAACAACCAGAAGGGCACCCTCTGGTCGTTGAACGTGACGGCAGCGGTACCCGAGCCCGACACCTACGCGCTGCTGGCACTCGGCCTGGGCGCGGTGGGCTGGGCAGCGCGGCGGCGTCAGGTGGCATAACGCTGCGGCTCAGCCCTGCCGCAACGCAGCCGCCTCACGCGCCAGCGCGGTGATGCGTGCCCAGTCGCCCGCGGCCACGGCGTCGGGTGGGGTCAGCCACGACCCCCCACACACCCTGACATTGGGCAGCGCCAGGAACTGAGGTGCCGACGCCAAGGTGATGCCGCCCGTCGGGCAGAACACCACGTCGCCGAAGGGCCCGGCAAACGCCTTGAGCATCGCGATGCCACCGGCTGCAGCAGCAGGAAAGAACTTCAGGAAGCCGTAGCCGTCGGCATTCGCCGCCATGACCTCGCTGGCGGTGGCCACCCCCGGCAGCAATGCCAGCGCCATGTCGCGGCAGGCCCGACCGATCTCCGGGCTGTAGCCGGGGCTGACGGCAAAGCGACACCCCGCATCTTTGGCGGCTCGCGCATCGGCCGCACTGCGCACCGTGCCGGCACCCACGATGGCCTCGGGCACCGCGCGGGCGATCGCTTCCATGCACTGCAGCGCGACCGGCGTGCGCAGCGTCACTTCGAGCACCCTGACGCCACCGGCGACCAAGGCCTGCGCCATCGGCACCGCGTCGTCGACGCGATCGAGCACGATGACCGGGATCACCGGGCCGCAGGTGGCGAGGTCAAGCGCCTGCATTGAGGGTGTGTTCATAACCAAGTCACTGCCCCTTCTTCGGCCGTCAAGACATTGCGGCGCATGCCGCCGAACAGTTCACGGCCGAGGCCGTGGGCGTTGATATCGCGCTGCTCATCGGACAGCACCGCGGGCTCGCGCGCGGCCCAGGTGGCGACGTCGACCCGTGCCTCCAGCGTACCCGCATTCGAATCGACGCAGATCACATCGCCCGTGCGCACCTTGCCGAGCGGCCCACCGGCCAGTGCTTCCGGGCTGACATGGATGGCCGCCGGCACCTTGCCCGAGGCGCCACTCATGCGTCCATCGGTCACCAGCGCCACCTTGTAGCCCTTGCCCTGCAGCACCGACAGCGGCGGCGTCAGCTTGTGCAGCTCGGGCATGCCGTTGGCCCGCGGGCCCTGGAAGCGCACCACGGCAACGAAGTCGCGTTCCAGCTCACCGGCCTTGAACGCCGCCTGCAAAGCCTCCTGCGTGTCGAACACGATGGCCGGTGCCTCGACCCGGTGCCGGTCGGCCGGCACCGCCGAGGTCTTGATGACCGCGCGACCCAGGTTGCCGGTCAACAGCGCCAGGCCGCCGTGGTCGCTGAAGGGTGCGGCGGCCGGGCGCACGATGTCGGCGTCGGTGTTCACGGGGGTCGGCGGCGGCAGATCGCACCAGGTCAGCGTGCCTGTGTCATCGCGCTGAGGCAGCCGGGTGTAGTCGCGCAGGCCACCGTCGGACACGGTGGCCACATCGGCGTGCATCAGGCCAGCGTCAATCAGCTCGCGGATCACATAGCCCGGCCCACCGGCCGCCTGGAACTGGTTCACGTCGGCACTGCCGTTCGGGTAGACGCGCGCCAGCAGCGGCGCGGCGTGCGACAGCTCGGCAAAGTCGGTCCAGTCGATCACGATGCCCGCCGCACGCGCCACCGCCACCCAGTGGATCAGGTGGTTGGTCGAGCCGCCAGTGGACAGCAGCGCGACCATGGCATTGACGATCACGCGCTCATCGACCAGTTGGCCGATTGGCATGAAACGCTTCGCGCGGGTGATCGCCAGCACGGTACGCACCGCGTCGCGCGTCAGCGTTTCGCGCAGTTCGGCATGCGGATGGACAAAGGCCGCGCCGGGCACATGCAGGCCCATCGCTTCGAGCAGCATCTGGTTGCTGTTGGCCGTGCCGTAGAAGGTGCAGGTGCCTGCGCCGTGGTACGACGCCGACTCGGAGCGCAGCAGCTCGTCGCGGCCGACCAGCCCCTGCGCGAACTGTTCACGCACCTTGCCCTTGGCGTTGTTGCTCAGGCCCGTGCTCATCGGACCTGCGGGCACGAACACACACGGCAGGTGGCCGAAATGCAAGGCGCCGATCAGCAGGCCGGGCACGATCTTGTCGCACACACCCAGCAGCAGCGCCGCGTCGAACACATCGTGGGTCAGCGCCACGGCGGTGCCCATCGCGATGGTGTCGCGCGAGAACAGGCTCAGCTCCATGCCGGGCAGACCCTGGGTCACGCCGTCGCACATGGCAGGCACGCCACCGGCCACCTGCACCGTGGCGCCACGCTGGTGCGCCTCGTCGCGGATCACCGCCGGGAAGCCCTCGTAGGGCTGGTGCGCCGACAGCATGTCGTTGTAGGCCGTGACCACCCCAATGTGCGGCGCGCGTTCGGCCACGATGCGCAGCTTGTCATCGGCCGGCATCGCGGCAAAGGCGTGCGCCACATTGGCGCAGCCCATGCGGTCGCTGCCGCGGGGGCGTTGTGAAGCGGCAGCCACGCGAGCGAGGTAAGCCTGGCGCAGCGGGGCACTGCGCTCGCGGATGCGCTGCGTGACCCGGATGACGGCAGGGTTCATCGGCATGGCCGGCTTTCGACGAAACGGCGACAGCACCGCGCTTTATTGTGTCGCACGCAGATCGAGTCAGCGCACCACCCAGCGCCCTTGAGGCCACGCGCCCACTGCCACCTCAGCGCACCCTTTGCGGGCTGGTGCTACCGGGACGGCTACCGGGACTGCGACTGCGCCCACAACTCCCGCACCCGCTCCAGATCGGCCACCGTGTCAACCTCCACCAGCACACCCGGGTCATCGACCTCGACCGCGTGGGCGGGGTAGCGCGACACCACGCGGCGTGCGCCGTCGTGGCCTTGCAGCGTGACCAGTTCGGAATACAGCTCGGCATTGAAAGCGACCGGGTGGCCGCGCTGACCATGGAGCTGGGCGTAGGCCACGGTGTGCTCGGGCAAGGCCGCAGCCACCTGCTGCAAGGTGATCGATTGCACCAGCGGCATGTCGCCGGGCAGCACCAGCCAGCCATCGGCGTTCGAGCGTGCGGCAACCCCGGCGGCAATGGCAGCGCCCATGCCCAACCGCGCATTGACGGCCCGCAGATCGCCGCGATCTTCGACCGCCCGTGACGATGCCTCGCCAAGCACCACGATGTCCTCACGGGCGACATGCTGGGCCGCTTCGTTGACCAGCGCCTCGGTGGTGATCACCACCAGCGGCAGGCGACTGCCCTTGGCGTGGGCCAGTGTCGCGCCGAGCACGCTCGTGGTGCCCAGCGACTGGCTCAGCTTGTGTCCCGCATCATGGAAGCGTGAGCCGAGGCCAGCGGCCAGCACAATGATCACGGGCCCGGAAGTCATCGTCTGCGTTGTCGGGTGGGTTGATGCAGGTTTGCGAGGTAGAAGTCGCAAGGATGCGGGTAACGCGCGGACGGCACCAGAGGGGCATCACTGACATCGCACGGGGCCGCTTTCTATACTTCACCGATGAGCCACATTGCCGATCTGCGCAAGAGCTACGAGCGGGCCGAGCTCGACGAGAGCGCGTCGCAGTCAGACCCGCTGGCGCAGTTCGAGCTGTGGCTGCAGCAGGCCTTGAGCAGCGAGCTGCCCGAGCCCACCGCGATGACGCTCGCCACCGTCGGTGCCGACGGCAGGCCGTCGACCCGCGTGGTGTTGCTCAAGGGCTGCGATGCGCGGGGCCTGGCCTGGTTCACCAACTACGACAGCCGCAAGGGCCGCGAGCTGGCGGCGCACCCGCAAGCGGCCTTGCAGTTCCACTGGGTCGAGCTGGAGCGGGTGGTGCGCATCGAAGGCCGGGTCGAAAAGGTCGATCCCACCGAGTCCGATGCCTACTTCGCATCGCGGCCACTCGACTCGCGCATCGGCGCCTGGGCCTCGCCGCAAAGCGAGGTGATTGCCTCGCGCAGCGTGCTGGTCACCAATGCCGCGAAGTACGGCGCGCAGTACCTGCTGAACCCGCCGCGCCCGCCGCACTGGGGCGGCTACCGCCTGGTACCCGACCGCTGGGAGTTCTGGCAGGGCCGCCGCTCGCGGCTGCATGACCGGCTGCAATACCGGTGGCAAGGGCAACGGTGGGTCAGGGAGCGGCTGGCCCCCTGATCCGCGTCGTGATGCGGCTCGCCGCCTCAGAAGGTCACGCGCATGCCCACCTGCACCGCCCGGCCCGGCAACGGCGACAGGCCACGCAGGGTCTCGGTCGTCGTCGCGCTGAACGCCCGCTCGTCGCCCAGGTTGGTGAGCTTGACGAACCAGATGGCATCTGCCTGGTCGAGGCTGAAGCGCTGCGACAGCGACAGGTTCACGATCGTGTAGCTGCCGGTCGAGGTGTCGGTGTCGGGCACCCGGCTTTGTCGCGCGGCGTGGTCGACCTCGAAATGCGCCGCCCAGGGGCCACGCGCCGCGGCCAGCCCCAGGTTCAAGCGCCACGGTGCGATGCGCGGCAGCGGCTCGCCGGTGCTGCGGTTGGTGGCGCGGGTGACATCGAAACGGGTGCTGGCGTCCAGCGTCCAGGGCAGATCGAGCAAGCGCTTGCGGCCTTCGATCTCCACCCCGTGCAAGCGCGCCCTCACCGCGTTGAACTCAAACAGCGGCACGCTGTCCGGGGTGCCGTCGGGCACCACGGCGCCGGTCTCATCAACCAGGTCGCCCGACGCATCCAGCGAAATGAACCGCGAGAAACGCGAATAGAAGGTGCCCACACGCAGTTGATCGGTTTCGGTTTTCCACTGCACCGCCACATCGATGTTGTGGCCACGCTCCTTGTTCAAGCCGGTGTTGCCGCGTTCATAAGCGCCAGTCGCTGCGTGCACGCCGTTGGCATACAGCTCGAAGTAGGTGGGCGAGCGCTCGGTGGCGCTCAGCGTGCCTGACAGCGACCAGGTCGGCGTCAATGCCAGCACATTGGCGATCGAGTAGCTGTGCAACGAGAAATTCCGCTCGACCGCATTTCCGAATTTCGGTGTGCCGGCAGCGGCGTCGCCGTCGGAATCGACCTCGGCGTGGTCGAACCGTGCGCCCAGCGACAGCGTTCCGCCCTGCCACGCCCACTCTTCCAGCGCGAACAAACCGGTTTTGCGGGTGTGCGTCGTCGGTACAAAGGCCTCCTCGCCCAGCGCCGAGAAATCGAAGTCCTCGTGCTGCAGGCCGATCACACCGCGCAAGGGGCCGATCGGTGCGTGCTCCGCCTCGACACGGAAGTCATAGCCCTTGCTGGCAAACACGGTACCCACTTCGCCACCGCCTTCGATTTCCTTGTGCTCATAGTCCGTGTGGTTGGCGTTCAGGCGCAGGGCTTGAAAAGCACCGCCCAGGCCTTTGACCTCGCTGGCGTAGCCGACATGATCGCGCTTGATCTGGATGGTCACATCGGGCTCGGCGGTCACGCCGTAATCGCTGTCGTAGGTGTCCACGGCCAACCCGACCCGGCCTTGCAGCGCCTCGGCGCCGCCGCCGAAGAACAGCGACCCGCCGATGGCACCACCGCGGGTTTCAGCCGCCGAATTGCGCACACGGCGGCTGCGCTCCAGTGGGGTGCCGTCTTCGATCGGCGTGTAACGCGGCACGCGCAAGTCGGAGCTGTCTCGACCGAACACATCGACATGCAGCGCATAGGCGTCGGTGCCGGTCTCCAGGAGCGCGGCACCACCGCGCTCACGGTTGGCGCCGCCCAGCCGCACTTCAGCCGCTCCGGAGAAGCCCGCCATCGGCGCACGGGGAATGCGGTTGTCGAGCGTGTTGACGACGCCACCCACCGCGCTGCCCCCGTAGAACAGGGCGCCCGGTCCGCGCAGCACCTCGATGCGGTCGACGATCAACGGGTCGATGGGCACGGCGTGGTCGAAGCTCAATGGCGACGCATCGATCGACGCGCCTGCGTTGCTCAGGATGCGCACGCGGTCACCGTCCAGGCCGCGGATCACCGGTCGGTTGGCGTTGGGTCCGAAGTAGGTCGACGACACCCCGGGCAGGCCCGCCAAGGTGTCACCGAGCGAGCTGCCTCGTCGCAACAGCAAGCCGTCACCCGACAACACCGACACCGGTGCGGCGATCTGCGCGCTGCCCAAGGGGTTGCCGGTGATCACCACCGTGTCGAGTGTTCGGGTTGGGGGCGATGCAGGGGCCGCAGCAGGGGGGGCGGT
>JAKFUQ010000075.1 GCA_021732645.1 Rhizobacter sp.
GCGTAGTCGCCGACCGCCTGGGGGCCGGCGACTACGCGACACCGATCGCCAGCGGCCGGCGCAGTGACGAGATCGGCCACCTGTCGCAGGCTTTCGAGCGCATGCGCATCAGCGTGTCGGCCCAGAAGGAAGAGATTCTGAAACTCGCCTACTGGGACACGCTGACCGGGCTGCCCAACCGAGCGCAGTTTCGCGACGCCGTGCGCAGCGCGATTGCCGCGGCGCAACAGCGCGGTGCCGCACCCGGCGCGTCGGCCACGGTGGCGGTGCTGATGCTCGACCTCGACCGCTTCAAGCATGTCAACGACGTGCTCGGCTACCGCTTCGGTGACCTGCTGCTGATGCAGGTCGCCCGGCGCCTGACGCAGCAATCGGTGCGGGACGGCGACCTGGTGGCGCGGCTGGGCGGCGATGAATTTGCGATCCTGTTGCGCCACGGCGGTGCCGAACTGGCGCAAACGGTGGCGCAACGCATCACCAGTGCGTTCGACGTGCCCTTGGCGCTGGAAGAACACACGGTCGACATGGGCGCGGGCATCGGCATGGCCTGCTGGCCACAACACGCCAGCGATGCCGACACCTTGCTCAGCCGCGCCGAAATTGCGATGTATTCCGCCAAGCAGCACAACACCCTCGGCGGGCTGATGTACGACCCCACCATCGACGCGGCCAGCGCGCAAACCCTGTCGCTGCTGACCGAGATGCGGCAAGCGGTCAGCGAGAACCAGTTGCGCCTGTACCTGCAACCCAAGCTGTCGCTCGGCACGGGTCTCGTGGTCGGTGCCGAAGCGCTGGTGCGCTGGCAGCACCCGCAACGCGGCCTGGTGCCGCCGATGCAGTTCATTCCCTTCGCCGAACAGACCGGCTTCATCCGCACCCTCACGATGTGGATCTTCGAGGAGGCGGCGCGTCACTGGCGAACGTTGCAAGCCGAGGGATTGAACATCACCTTGTCGGTGAACCTCTCGACCCGCGACCTGCTCGACCAGGAGCTGCCGCAGAAATTCGACGCCTTGCTGGTCAAGCACCAGGTGCCGGCCGAAGCGCTGTGCCTGGAAATCACCGAGAGCGCGATCATGGACGACCCGCAGCGCGCGCAGGCCACGCTGGACCGGCTGAGCGCGCTGGGCTTCAAGCTGTCGATCGACGACTTCGGCACCGGCTATTCATCGCTGGCCTATTTGAAGCGCCTGCCGGTGGACGAGTTGAAGATCGATCAGTCGTTCGTGAAAAGCATGGAAACGGACCCCGACGACGCCAAGATCGTGCGCTCGACGATCGACTTGGCGCACAACCTCGGGCTGACCGTCGTGGCCGAGGGCATCGAGAACGCGAAGGTCTGGGACATGCTGCGTGACCTCAACTGCGACCAGGCGCAGGGCTACCACATGGGCAAGCCGATGCCTGCGGAGGCGTTTGCGAACTGGTCGGTTGGCTGGCTGGCTCAGCACCGCCCGGTCGACGCGGTGTCGGGGCTCATGTTGCACTGAGCGGTGCTGCCGACGAGCGCCTGCCGCCGTACGGGCGGGGCGCCTCAGGCGCCAGGATCAGAGGATCGACCGGCCGTTCGAGCGGTCGGTGGGGCTCAAGGTGCTGTCGCCCTGCGCGCGCCGCGATTCCTGAAAGGCCTGGTATTCGAGATCGGCCTGCAGGCAGGCGTCGAGGCCGAAGGCCGTGCCCATGTCGCCCATGTCATCGGCGTCGCGAACCTTGCGCACGGCATTCCACCGCCCCCTGAGGGCGCGCCACCACGCAATGTCCTGAACTTTTCGCACGACGACTCCTGAAATCGACAGCCCTGAAGCATGGTGCCAGTGTGGCGAGACAGTGGTGTGACGGTGCTGGGAATTGACGCCGTTATGGCGCGCACTTCTTGCGTGCAACTTCCACCACCGCACTCTCTGCTTATCGGCAAGACACCAGGGTTAAGTAGAAGGTTCCTTGCGGCTGCGCGTAACCCCTCGAACAGGTGGTGTGGCTGCATGGCACGTGGGGCCCCGCCAACTGCGTCACACGGCCAGCGCGGCTCGTGCCCCGCTGGCCAGCGCGGCACCGACCCGGTCGAGCATCGCCACCCGTGCCGAGGGCGGGGCGCCGTCGGGGCCGAGTCGCCATTGGTGCCAGTGCAGCGCGACCGGGACGGTGACCTCGGGTCGCAGCGCGGTCAGTGCGCCGGAGGCGAGCAGTGCGCGCACTTGCAGCTCGGGCACCACGCCCACGCCCCAGCCCATCAGCGCCGCGCGCACACAGGCCTCGGACGACGGCACGTAGCGCGCCTTCAGGCGCGCGCTGGCGATGCCGAAAGCGCGCGTCACCCATTGCCGCTGCATGTCGTCCTTGCGGTTGAAGACCAGGAACGGCACCTGGCTGAAGCTCGCCTCGTTGAGCCCCGACGGCGAGCCCTTCAGCTCCCGCGCGATGAACTCCGGGCTCGCCACCGCCACGTAGCGCATCACGCCCAGCGGCACGACCCTGCAACCTTTCAGCGCCTTGCTGACGGTGCTGACACAGCCCAGCACCTCGCCCTGGCGCAGCCAGTCGTGGGTGAAGTCCTGGTCGTCGACCACGAGCTCCAGCGCCAGCCCGTCGTGCACCAGCGCGTCGAGTGCCGGCAGTACCCAGGTGGCCAGGCTGTCGGCGTTGACCGCCACCGGCAGCCGCTCGCCGACCGTGGGCTGCACGCCCAGCTCGCGCGACACGTCGGCACGCAGCGCCTGCAGCTGGCGGGCAAAGCGCAAAAGCACCTTGCCCGGCTCGGTCAGCCGCAGCGGCCGCGAACGCACCACCAGCGGCTGGCCGACCTGCGCTTCGAGCGCGCGCAGCCGCTGCGACACCGCCGATTGCGTGATCGCCAGCCGCTGCGCCGCCGCTTCGAAGCCGCCGTGGTCGGCCAGCGCGGCCAGGCAATCGAGCGCGGCGGGGTCGAGGTTGTTCATAAGTTCCGCTAATGGATAGTGTGATTGATGAATGATGCTTCTTTTCGATCGGCATCGGTCTCAGAATGGTCAGCAACATCAATCGTGGGGGTGCGAACCGCATGAAGGTCATCGTGATGGGCGCTGGCATCGTCGGCATCAGCACCGCCTGGCATTTGCTGGACGGGGGCCATGAAGTCACCGTGGTCGACCGCCAGCCCGACGCGGCACTCGAAACCAGCTTCGCCAACGGCGCGCAGATCTCGGTCAGCTTCTGCGAGCCCTGGGCGAACGCCGAAGCGCCGTTCAAGGTGGCCAAATGGCTGCTGCGCGACGACGCGCCGCTGCTGTTTCGCCCCCAACTCGACCTCCACCAGTGGCGCTGGGGCCTGAGCTTCCTGGCCCAGTGCAACACGGCGGCCTTCGAGCGCAATGTCGGCCAACTGGTGGCGCTGGGCCGCTACAGCCAGGCGGCGCTGAAGTCGGTGGTGGCGCAGACCGGCATCGAATACCACCGCCTCGAACGCGGCATCCTGCATTTCTTCTCCACGCCGCAAGACTTCGAAGCGGGTGCCGCCGCGGCCGAAGTGATGCGCCGCCACGGCGTCGATCGCCGCGTGCTGTCGCGCGACGAGGTGCTGGCGGTCGAACCGGCGCTGGCTTCGTTCGGTGCGCACCTGGTCGGTGGCACCTACACGCCCAGCGACGAATCGGGCGATGCGCGGGTGTTCACCCAGCAGCTGGCCAAGCGTTGTGCCGAGCGCGGTGCGACTTTCCTGTATGGCCGTGACATCGTCGATCTGCAGAAGGTCGGCAACGCGGTGGACTCGCTGCGGGTGCGCGAGCGGGCCAGCGGCCAGGTCACGACACTGCGCGCCGATGCCTACGTGGCTGCCATGGGCAGCTACACCGCGCCGCTGCTGCGCCCGCTGGGCCTGTGCCTGAACATCTACCCGGCCAAGGGCTACTCGGCCACGCTGAAGCTGAAGCACCCCGAGCGCGCCAGCACCGTCAGCCTGCTCGACGACGAGCGCAAGATCGCGATCAGCCGCCTGGGCGACGAGGTGCGGATCGCTGGCACCGCCGAAATGGCGGGCTACGACACCTCGATCACCAGCGCCACGTCACGGGTGCGCTGCGAAGCGCTGGTACGCCGCTACGAAGAGCTGTTCCCCGGCGTGGCCGACACCGCGACGCCGAACTACTGGGCCGGCCTGCGCCCCAGCACGCCCGACAACATCCCGATCATCGGCCGCAGCCCGATCGACAAGCTGTGGATCAATTCTGGCCATGGCACCCTGGGCTGGACGCATGGCGCGGGTTCGGGCCGCGCCCTGGCCGAGCTGATCAGCGGCCAGCGGCCCGCGCTCGATTTCGGCTTCTACGGCGACCGCCCCGTCAGCGGACGGCCGCGCATGGCGACCGCGTGACGGTGCGGTGCGGGCCGACGCTAGGGGCCCTACCGGCGTTGCGGGCCGCGACCTGCGCTGCGTGGCCCGCGCCCAGCCACTCGGCCCTGCGGCACACGGCCCTGCGGGCGCGGCACCGCTGCCCGCGGCCTCGACACATCGGCCAGCAGCAAGGTGGCACGCACCAGCTCCTCAACGGCAGCGCTCAGGTCGGCCGGTGGTTCCAGCGATTCGATCTCCTCAATCAATTCGTCTGCGTCTTCCAGGTCGTCGGCGTCGAGGTGCCGGTACAGCAGCGCCAGCGGCGCGGTGAGCTGGGCCGCGTCGAGCCGCATCAGGCCAGGAAAAAACTCCTGCGCCGCTGCGAAGCCGGCCACCCAGGGATAGACCGCGTCAGTCTCGTGCGGCGCGTCGTCATCGCTGTCGCCCGTTTCGTCTTCATGCTCGGGCGCCATCTCGAACACCCACGGGTCGAACCACTGTCGGTTGCCGATCGCGTCGTTCAGCTCGGCATGCCGACGCCTGGCCAGCGCATGCAGCCGGGCCGCATCGAACGACGCGGGCAGCGCACGCCCATCGGCATCGGTGAGGTGCGGCAACCATTGCGACGCAGGCACCGCCTGCGGCTGCAGCAGCACGCCACACAGAAAGCCGTCGACCATGCTGACATCGAGCGGCTCCAGCGGCGCTGGCACGCCGTCGAGGGCGGCCTGCAGCTCGTCGATGTCGCGCTCGTCGAGTGGGCTGGCGTTGGCAGAAGGCGGTGGTGTGATCGTGACCATGGGCGATTGTCGCCCTCCTTAAACTTCGCAAACCGATGAACCGAGCTTGGAGCACGCCGTGGGCGAACACTACGCACCGACCGCCGCGACCGACACCCCCCTGGCCTCGATGACCGAGGTCGGGCACTTCATTGCTGGTGAGCCTGTCGCCAGCGCCAGCGGGCGGCGCCAGCCGGTCTACAACCCGACGACCGGCGCCGTGGCGCGCCAGGTCGCGCTGGCCAGTGCCGACGAGGTGAATGCGGCCGTGGCCGCCGCGCAGGCGGCGTTCCCGGCCTGGTCTGACACGCCGCCGATCCGGCGTGCGCGCGTGCTGTTCAAGTTCCTCGAACTGATGAATCAGCACCGCGACACGCTGGCCGCAATGATCACCGCCGAGCACGGCAAGGTGTACACCGATGCGCAAGGCGAGGTCAGCCGCGGCATCGACATCATCGAGTTCGCCTGTGGCATTCCTCAATTGCTCAAAGGTGATTACACCGAGCAGGTTTCCACCGGCATCGACAACTGGACGCTGCGCCAGCCGCTGGGTGTGGCGGCTGGCATCACGCCGTTCAACTTTCCGGTGATGGTGCCGTGCTGGATGTTCCCGGTGGCGATCGCCGCTGGCAACTGCTTCGTGCTGAAGCCCAGCGAGCGCGATCCGTCGCCGAGCCTCTTCATGGCCGAGTTGCTGAAACAGGCCGGCCTGCCCGACGGTGTGTTCAACGTGGTGCAGGGCGACAAATTGGCGGTCGACACGCTGCTGACGCACCCGGACGTGAAGGCGATCAGCTTCGTCGGCTCGACGCCGATCGCGCACTACATCTACGAGACCGGCGCGCACCACGGCAAGCGTGTGCAGGCGCTGGGTGGCGCGAAGAACCACATGGTCGTGATGCCCGATGCCGACCTCGAGCAAACGGTCGACGCGCTGATCGGCGCCGGCTACGGCTCGGCTGGCGAGCGCTGCATGGCGATCAGCGTCGCCGTGGCCGTCGGTGACGTGGCCGACAAATTGGTGCCCGCGCTGGCCGCGCGCGCCAAGACCTTGAAGGTCAAGAACGGCATGGCGCTCGACGCCGAGATGGGCCCGATCGTCACCCGCGAGGCGCTCGAACGCATCACCGGCTACATCGCAGTGGGTGTGGCCGAAGGCGCGACGCTGGTCGTCGATGGCCGCGTCGACCCGGTGAGCGGCCAACCGTTTCAGGTGCTCGGTTTCGAGGGCGGCTTCTTCATCGGTGGCACGCTGTTCGACCACGCCACCGCCGACATGCGCATCTACCGCGAAGAGATCTTCGGCCCGGTGCTGGTGGTGGTGCGTGTGCCCGATTTCGTGGCGGCCATCGACCTGGTGAACGCGCACGAATACGGCAACGGCGTGGCCTGCTTCACCAGCGATGGCAACGTGGCGCGCGAATTCGCGCGGCGCATCCAGGTCGGCATGGTGGGCATCAACGTGCCGATCCCGGTGCCGATGGCGTGGCACGGTTTCGGCGGCTGGAAGAAGAGCCTGTTCGGCGACATGCATGCCTACGGCGAAGAGGGCGTGCGCTTCTACACAAAACAGAAGTCGATCATGCAGCGCTGGCCCGCCAGCATCGCCAAGGGCGCCGAGTTCGTGATGCCGACAGCCAAGTAACCGGGGCGCAGCCCCGGTTACTTGGCCGCTGACGGCCGTCAGCGGCGTTCGATCACCACCGCTGCCAACGACGAGCTTGCGCGCACCCGCTGTGCGACGAGTGCGGCTTCGGCGCGTTCGGCATACGGGCCGGCCTGCACGCGCAATAGGTTGCGGTCGTTGAAGACGGCCAGTAAAGGCGCGAGCCACGACAAATCACTCGACAGCCGCTGGTGCAGGCGTTCGGCACCGTCGCGCTGCCGGAAGGCGCCCAGCTGGACCCAGAAGCCGCGCGCTGGAGGCGCTGTGGCCATAGCCGCTTCGGGCGGGCCGACCTCGGACGGTGATTCAGGTGCCGACGCAGTCTCGGATGCAGGCGCGGGCTGGCGCCAGGCGCCGGTGCGTATCGCGTCATGCGTCAGCCGCTCGACCTCCACCGGCGCCACGCCGCGCAGCAGGCCCAGCTTCAGCGCGGCGGTGTAGCTCAGGTCGATGATGCGACCGCTGTGGAACGGGCCTCGGTCGTTGACGCGCACCACCACCTCGCGGCCGTTGGCCGGGTTGCGCACCCGCGCGTAGCTCGGGATCGGCAATGTCGGGTGCGCGGCAGTCATCGCGTACATGTCGTAGGGCTCGCCGCTGGCGGTGGGCCGGCCATGGAACTTGCGGCCGTACCACGAGGCCAGCCCGCGTTCGACGTACGGCACGTCGCCGGCCAGCGGCTGGTAGCGCTGGCCGGCGATCTCGTAGGGCTTGTTCGCGCCGCCGGACTTGATCTTCTCGACGCGCGGTTCGGCATCGGGCACGTCGGCCAGGTTGGCGGGCGGTGCCTCTGGCGGGCCGTCGCGACCGGTGGTGTCCACGGCAGGTGCAGGCGCTACGTTGGTGCTGGGTGCCGGCCCCGACCCGCCGGGCGTGCTGGCGCAGCCGACCAGCCACAGCACGGCGGTCAAGGTCAGCGCGGCACGCCACATCGTCGTGATGACCTCAAGCCGCCAGCGCGTCTAGCGCATCGGCGGCGGCGCCGAACATGGCGGTCAAGGTGGGCTGCAAGCGCGCGGCGTTGTCAGCTCGGTAGCCGAATGGCGTGGTTTCATCCATGTACAGGCACTGGCACAGCTCCAGCTGGATCGCATGCACGCCCTGCGCCGGGTTCCCGTAGCGCCGCGTGATGTGGCCGCCCTTGAAGCGGCCGTTGACGACGGCGCTGAAACCACTGCCCTGCGCAATGGCCGCCACGCGCGCCAGCACCTCGGCCGCACAGCTGGTGCCATCAGCGGTGCCCAGGTTCAGGTCGGGCAGTTTGCCGTCGAACAGGCGCGGCAGCTGGCTGGCGATCGAGTGCGCGTCCCACAGCAGCACCTGGCCGTGCAGTGACTTCAGACTATCGAGTTCAGCGGCCAGGGCCCGGTGGTAGGGCTGCCAGTACAGCGCCAAGCGCCGTGCGGTTTCGGCGGCATCGGGCGCGCGTCCGGCGCGGTAAAGCGGCTCGCCGCGAAAGGTCTCGGTCGGGCACAGGCCGGTGGTGATGCGGCCCGGGTACAGGCTCTGGTCGTCGGGCGGGCGGTTCAAATCGATCACGCTGCGCGAGTGCGTGGCCTGCAGCACCGAGGCGCCGAACTGGTGCGCAAAGGCGTAAAGCCGGTCCAGGTGCCAGTCGGTGTCGGCCAGCTGCAGCGCGACATCGGTGTAGTCGCCGCGCAGTGCGTCGGGGATGTGCGTGCCCACGTGCGGGATCGACAGCAGCACGGGCCGGGTGCCGCGCACGAAGTGGAAGGGCGGGACAGCGTCGGGGGTCGTCATGCGGGTCAGTTACAGCCAGCGCTGCGTGGAAGCGACAAGTCCCGAAGACTGGTTCGGTTTGTGCGTGCCGTCAAGCCTGCGCAGCCAGACCGTGCCCCGATGGGCGGATCCGAGCCGGTAAGCTGTGCAGTGTGAAACGCCGCAAAACAACCTGCTGAAAGCAAGCACGCATGCAAACCTACGACGTGATCGTGATCGGTGCCGGTGTCATCGGCACCTCGGTGGCCTACCACCTGGCGCGGCTGGGCGCGAAGCGGGTGCTGGTGCTCGACCGCACGCAGATCGGCGCCGGCACCACCTCGCAGTCGTCGGGCATCCTGCGCACCCACTACTCGGTGCGCGAGAACGTCGCGATGGCGAAAGACTCGTGGAAAGTGTTCACCGATTTCGCCAACTACCTCGGCGACGACGACGCCGCCAGCGGCCTGGTGAAATGCGGCTACCTGATCGCCGCACCTGACGGCCCGAAGCTGGCGCCGCTGGCCGCCGCGCTCGAGGGCCAGCGCCAGCAAGGCATCGAGGTGCGCCTGCTCGACCGCCAGCAGGCCGAGGCGCTGTTGCCGATTGCCAACCTGCACGACGCCGCGCTGATCGGCTACGAGCCTGAAGCGGGTTTCGCCGATGCCTACCTGGTCGCCACCAGTTTCGCGCGTTGCGCGCGGCGCGGTGGCGTGAAGATCATCGAAGGCGTCGAAGTGCAGCAGTTGCTGGTCGAGGGCACAGGCGACGCGCGACAGGTCATCGGTGTCGACACCGACCAGGGCCGCTTCCTCGCCGGCACTGTGATCAGCACGCAGAACATCTGGGCCACGCAGATCGAGCAGTGGACCGGCATCGCGACGCCACTGAAGTCCGAGCGCCACACCGTGCTGGCGCTCGAAGGCCCCGAGCCCTACACCTACGCGATGCCGGTGTTCAAGGACCTGGGCTCCGAAGGCATGCTGTACTGCCGCAGCTACGGCGGCCGGCAGATGCTGGTCAGCGAAGGCATCGCCGGCGAGGTGCTGCCGGGCCCCGACAACGAGCAGGGCGACGTGTCGCTGGACACCGTGGCCTCGGTCGGCGCGCAGGCGGCCGAGCGTTTTCCGAGTTTCGAGACGGCGGGCCTGGCGTCGTCATGGACCGGCGTCTACGACGTGACGCCTGACTGGAACCCGGTGCTGGGCCGCCTGCCTGGCCTGAGCGGCCTGGTGGTCGGCTACGGTTTCTCGGGCCACGGCTTCAAGCTGTCGCCCGCGGTGGGCCGCGTGCTGGCGCAGGAGGCGCTGGGTCTCGTGCCCGACATCTCGCTGGCGCCTTACGCACTGGAGCGATTCGCCGCTGGTCGCCCCTTGGTCGGGTTGTACGGGGCTGGCGCGGTGTCCTGATGGCGTGGCGCGTTGTCGCGCTCGATGCGCTGCCCGATGAGCCGTGGCGCAACGGCGGCGGGCGCACCCGCACGATTGCGATGCAATCCCGAGAGGCTGGTGAGCCGCCCTGGGACTGGCGCATCAGCGTGGCCACCGTCGAGCGCAGCGGGCCGTTCTCGGCGTTTGCCGATGTTGACCGCGCGAGCCTGCTGCTGGGCTCGGGGCAGATCGAGCTGAGTGCCGCTGGCGAGGCGACCCGGCGATTGCAACGCCCCGGCGAGGTCATGGCGTATCGCGGTGACGCCGCCTGGCAGGCCACGGTGCAGCGCGACGGCTCGCCGTTGTTGCTGCTGAACGTGATGACCCGGCGCGGGGCCGCGGCGGCGAAGGTGCAGGCACTGAGCGGTGATGCGAACCTGCGGGGACGCTCGCTGACAGTGTTGGCCATGGGGGGTCGCTGGCGTGTCGATGGGGTTCAGGTGGCCGTGGGCGACGGCGCCGTCAGTGAGGCAGACGCCACGCCAAGGCCACAGGCGCAACACTGGCGCATCGAGCGCCTGTCCGCCACCGGATGGCTGGCAGCGGTGACGATCGATCCCATGCCGAGCGGCGGTCGATAATCACACCCCTGCACAGCACGCGTCGGCGCCACCGCCTGCCTCCGACGTTATCAACAGGACACTGCGCCCATGCTGCTGATGATCGACAACTACGACAGCTTCACCTTCAACCTGGTGCAGTACTTCGCCGAGTTGGGTGAGGACGTGCGGGTGTTCCGCAATGACGAGTTGTCGCTGGACGACATCGCCGCGCTGCGGCCCGACCGGCTGGTGCTGTCCCCCGGGCCGTGTTCGCCAGCCGAGGCGGGCATCTGCGTGTCGGCGATCCAGCATTTCACCGGCAAGCTGCCGATCCTCGGTGTGTGCCTCGGCCACCAGAGCATCGGCGCCGCTCTGGGCGGCAAGGTGATCCGTGCCCAAGTTCAGATGCATGGCAAGACCAGCGTCATCTCCACCGACGAACACGGCGTCTACACCGCGCTGCCGAAGCAGTTCACCGTGATCCGCTACCACTCGCTGGCGATCGAGCGCGACTCGCTGCCTGCCGTGCTGCAGATCACCGCCACGTCGGAAGACGGCGAGATCATGGGCGTGCGCCACCGCGAACTCGCGGGTACCGCCACACCGCTCGAAGGCGTGCAGTTCCACCCCGAATCGATCCTCACCGAGCACGGCCACGCGATGCTGAAGAATTTCCTGGAGTTGCGCGCATGACGATGGCGTTCAGCGATTCCGAAGCCCTCGCGCGGGTGATCGACCACCGCGAGATCTTCCACGACGAGATGCTGGTGCTGATGCGCCGCATCATGGCGGGCGAGATGCCGCCGGCCACGCTGGCGGCGCTTTTGATCGGCCTGCGCGTGAAGAAGGAAACCGTGGGCGAGATCACGGCCGCGGCGCAGGTGATGCGCGAGTTTTCCACGAAGGTCGAGGTGACCGACAAGCGCCACCTGGTCGACATCGTCGGCACCGGTGGCGATGGCTCGCACACCTTCAACATCTCCACTTGCAGCATGTTCGTGGCGGCGGCCGCCGGTGCGCGCGTCAGCAAGCACGGCAACCGCAGCGTGTCCAGCAAGTCGGGCAGCGCCGATGTGCTGGAGGCGCTCGGCGTGCAGCTCTCGCTGCCACCCGCGGCCATTGCGCAGTGCATTGCCGACACCGGTGTCGGCTTCATGTTCGCGCCCCACCACCACCCCGCGATGAAGAACGTGGCGCCGGTGCGCCGTGAACTCGGCGTGCGCACGATCTTCAACATCCTGGGGCCGCTGACCAACCCGGCCGGCGCGCCGAACATCCTGATGGGCGTGTTCCACGCCGATCTGGTCGGCATCCAGGCGCGTGCGCTGCAGCGCCTTGGCGCGCAGCATGCGGTGGTCGTCTACGGCCGCGATGGCCTGGACGAGGTGACGCTGGGCGCCTCGACCTTGGTCTGCGAGATCAAGGATGGCGGGGTGCGCGAATACG
>JAKFUQ010000150.1 GCA_021732645.1 Rhizobacter sp.
TGGCCGCACCCCCGACTGCAGCGTCTGCAAGCCGCTGAAGTCGGGGAGATGCGCAGGTTCAAGCGACGTTGAGACGACGCCGGGCCAACGCGCCGATCACGCCCAGCCCGGCGAGCAGCAATGCATAGGTCTGCGGTTCTGGAATCGGTGCCGTCGAGCTCAGCACGAAGAGGCGCGACGCCGCGCTGGAGCCCCCGTTCTCGGCCACGATGTAGATCACGCCATTCTCGTCAATGGTCAGGCCCTCGATGGCCTGCGAGGTGTTGAGCAGGCTCAAGTCGAGGCTGCTCAGCACCTGCCCGCTGCGCGTGGTTTCTACCAGTCGGCGCGAATCCAGGCTCAGGATCAGCAGGTTGTCGGCGGCCACTGTGCCGGTCAGACCATCGACCACCGACAGCACCTGCACGTCCGACAGGCTGTTCAAGCCCAGCAGCGCGGCGTCGAACAGCACCGGCAATGAAGGCGTTCCACCGCCCTGGGCGAATGACAGACTGCCCGCGCGCACTTCCTGTGGGCCACGTGCCACGTTGGCATCGGAATCTTGCTTCACCGTCACAAAGCTGCCGGTGCCACGCGGATCGAAGCTGATGCCTTCGATGCCGATGTTGCTCGGCGTGTAGTTGCTGATGGTCGCGTAGGGCGTGCTGCCCAGATTCACCGTGCCGCCCGCCACGTAGTCGAAGCTGTAGGCGCGCTGCGGCCGCTCGTCGACCACCACCAGCCGGCCGTTGCCCAAGTAGGTCAGGCCTTCAGCGTCGTTGTTGGTGCTGCCAGTGCCCGTCCAGTTGAAGGCCTGGGAGCCGATGGTCGTGCCGGTTCGGCTGATCTCGACCACGCCGAGGCCCTCGTCGCCGACGAAGAACAGCGTTCCGCGGTCGCGTGCATAGGTCACTGCCGAGGCTTCCAGCCCCCGACCGCCCAGGGTGTCGAGTGCGTAGTTGGCCGTGAGTTGGAAATTGCCCAGACCGATGGAGGTGGTTTGTGCCGAGACGCCAAACGCTGCGCCAGCGATGGCCGATGCAATGAGGAGTTTTTTCATGGTGCGTTGCTCGATGCGAAACAGTCAGACCGAACGACGGCGGCGGGCGACCGCTGCGACCACGCCCAGTCCGGCGAGCAACAAGCCGTAGGTCGAGGGCTCGGGGACGGCCAGCGTGAAGACGCCAGGGTTGGCGATGTCGCCGTTCACCGACGCGTAGCTGCCGAAAGCGTCGCCGGTGGCGGCCAGCACCCAGGACGTCGGGATGGTGGTGGGTGTCAGATCGGCCAGCGCAGACGGGTTCGCGCTAAAAGCCAAAGCGCGCACGGTGCCTGGGATGGCGACATCGCCGTAGGTCAGCCGGTCAACCAGGTTGTTGGCCGCGTCGTAGACGTTGATTTCGTCGCCGCGCCCCAGATTCTGAGCATTGCCACCGGCGACTTTGACCGACGCGGCCAGGTTCCAGGCGGTGCGAAATGCGTCGGCGCTTCCTTCCGCGATGACGACCGACTCGCCGGCGGCCACGAGGCCGAGCGCGCTCAGGCTGAAGGAGGCGATCGGGTCTCCCGGCGTTCTCGAGCTGTCGTCAAACGACCAGCCGGTGAAATCGATTGCCGAGGTTCCCAGGTTGGTCAACTCGACAAACTCGGAGGTTCGGCCCAGTGCAGCGCCATCGCCCAATCCGTTGTATTGGAATTCGGTGATCTGGATGTTGGCCTGGACCGTCGTTGCGGCGAGGCACAACGCGACGGCGGTGAATGCGTGGTGGGCTGTGGACATGGCGCTGGATCCTGAAGTGGTGGGTTTGAACGCGCGCCGGGAAATGGCACGCGACTAACACCAATTACAGAGACGAGCCGTGACACGCTGGCGACGCGCACCCCCCGGCCATGCGGGGGGGATGCAAGGCGTCAGAACAGCCCCGACACCCGTCCCTCGTCGTCGATGTCGATGCGCTCGGCCGCCGGCACCTTGGGCAAGCCCGGCATCGTCATCATGTCGCCACAGATCGCGACAACGAAGCCCGCGCCGTTGGCCAGCCGCACCTCGCGCACGTTCAGGGTGTGGCCGCTCGGCGCACCGCGCACCGACGGGTCGGCCGAAAATGACATTTGGGTCTTCGCCATGCAGACCGGGAAGTGGCCGTAATCAGCGTTCCACGCGTCGAGCTGCTGGCGCGCCGCTTCGGCGAAAGTGACTTGGCCAGCGCCATAGATCTTGGTGGCGACCGCGGTGATCTTGGTCTGCAACGTGTCGCTGTCGGCGTAGACGAATTGATGGCGGCCATGGAAGCCCTGCGCCAGCTCGACCACGGTGTGCGCCAGTTCCTCAGCGCCCTTGCCACCCTCGGCCCAGTGGCGCGCGAGGACGAAGCGGCCGCCCAGCGCTTCGATGCGGTCCTTCAGCAGCGCGACCTCGGCATCGGTGTCGGCGGTGAAATGGTTGACCGACACCACGCACGGCAGGCCGTAGTGCTCGGTGATGTTGCGCAGGTGGCGCTCGATGTTGACGATGCCCCGGTCCAGCGCCGCCAGGTTCTCCTGGTTCAGGTCTTCCTTCTTCACGCCGCCGTGGAACTTCAGCGCGCGGATCGTGGCCACCAGCACCACCGCGCTCGGGTGCAGGCCGGCCATGCGGCACTTGATGTCGATGAATTTTTCTGCGCCCAGGTCAGCGCCGAAACCGGCTTCGGTAACCACGTAGTCGGCCAGTTTCAGCCCCGCCTTGGTGGCGGTGACGGAATTGCAGCCGTGCGCGATGTTGGCGAACGGCCCGCCGTGGACGATGGCTGGGTTGTTCTCCAGCGTCTGCACCAGGTTGGGCTTGATGGCGTCCTTCAGCAGCGCAGCCATCGCGCCGTGCGCCTTCAGGTCACGGGCGTAGACGGGCTGCCGCTCGCCCTGCGTGTGGCCGATGATGATGCGGCCCAGGCGCTCTTTCAGGTCATGTCGCGACAGCGCCAGGCACAGGATGGCCATCACCTCCGACGCCACCACGATGTCGTAGCCGTCTTCGCGCAGGAAGCCGTTGGCCGTGCCACCCATGCCCACCGTGATCTTGCGCAGCGCGCGGTCGTTCATGTCGACCACGCGCTTCCAGGTGATGAGCCGCGGGTCGATGCGCAGCTGGTTGCCGTGGTGGATGTGGTTGTCGATCAGCGCCGACAGCAGGTTGTGCGCCGCTGCGACGGCGTGAAAGTCGCCGGTGAAGTGCAGGTTGATGTCTTCCATCGGCACGATTTGCGCCTGCCCGCCGCCGGTGGCTCCGCCCTTGAGGCCGAACACCGGGCCCAACGACGGCTCGCGCAGACAGATCATGGCCTTCTTGCCAATGCGGTTCAGCGCATCGCCCAGGCCCACGGTGGTCGTGGTCTTGCCCTCACCGGCAGGCGTCGGGCTGATGGCGGTCACCAAAATCAGCTTGCCATCGTGGCGGCCTTTGAGGCTGTCCAGGTAGTCCAGCGAAATCTTCGCCTTGTAGTGGCCATAGGGTTCGAGCGCGTCTTCGGGAATGCCGATGCGCTGCGCCACCTGGGTGATGCGCTGCATCGTGGCGTGCTGCGCGATGTCGAGGTTGGAGGCCATGGGGGAGTCTGGGTGTTGAAGCGTCAGCCAAGGATTCTGATGGAGTCATTGGCGTGCACGCGACTGTGGTGAGCCGTCCTGCGCCATCATTGGCGGCGTTGCGGCAAGGTTGCACCCGTGCTTGCCGAACTTCATCCTGACCCGTTCGTCCCTCGCGAGACCTTCATGAAGAAGCTTCTGTTCCAACTCGACACCGATCCCATCCCCGCGGTGTTCGACACCGTGGTCGCCTACGACGGTGGCGCCGACCATGTGATGGCCTACGGCGGCATCACGCCCGACAACGTCGGCGCCTTGGTCGATGGCGCCATCTTCACCCGCGCGCCGAAGGACAAGAAGCACACCGCGCTGTTCGTCGGCGGCGGCAACTTGCCGGCTGGGGAGGCCTTGCTGAAGGCGGTGCGCAAGAAGTTCTTTTCGAACTTCCGCGTGTCGGTGATGCTCGACAGCAATGGTTCGAACACCACCGCCGCCGCCGCCGTGGCCTGCGTGCTCAAGAGTGCCGGCGGCAGCGTGGCGGGCAAGCGGGCGGTGATCCTGGCCGGCACCGGTCCGGTCGGGCAGCGCGCGGCGGTGATGCTGGCCAAGGAGGGCGCGCTGGTTGCGATCACCTCGCGCACGCTGGACAACGCACAGAAGGTGGCTGATCACCTGAAGGCCGCGTTCGGCATCGACGTGTCAGCCATCGCAGCGCCGGACCTGGAGGCCCGTGCCAAGGCTTGCGAGGGCGCGCAGATCGTGTTCGCCACCGGCGCGGCCAGCTCGGTGCTGCTGCGCGAGGCCGACTGGAAGGGCAATCCGACGATCGAGCTGATGGCCGATGCCAACGCGACGCCGCCGCTGGGGCTGGAGGGCATCGACATGATGGACCGCGGTATCGATCGCGACGGCAAGCTCTGCTGGGGTGCGATCGGCTTCGGCGCGGTCAAGCTGGCGGTGCACCGCGCCTGCATCGCCCAGTTGTTCGAGGCACCCGATCAGGTGCTGGATGCCGAGGCGATCTATGCCAAAGCCAAGGCCATGGTCTGAGCCGGAGTACCCCCATGATCGTTGAACAACCCGTCACCACCTTCCTCGATCGGCTCGCCAGCAGCGCGGCCACGCCTGGCGGTGGCAGCGCCGCCGCCATCATGGGCGCGATGGGCGCAGCGCTCGTCAGCATGATGTGCAACCTGACCATCGGCAAGAAAAACTATGCCGAGGTCGAAGTCGAGATGCGCGCGGTCCTGGATGAGGCCGAAACACTGCGCCGTCGGCTGGCCGACATGGTCGCCGAAGACATCGCCGCGTTCGATGGCCTGATGGCCGCTTACGGTCTGGCTAAGGACAGCGACGAGCAGAAGGCGCAGCGCAGCGCAGCGATCCAGGTCGGCCTGAAGGCGGCGACCGAAGCACCGCTGGCCTGCGCCCGTGCCAGTGCCGACGTCATCGCCCTGGCGCTGCGTGCTGCGAAGGTGGGCAACACCAACGTCATCAGCGACGCCGGTGTCGGCGCGCTGGCCGCGCAGGCCGCGCTGCGCAGCGCGGCGCTGAATGTGTACATCAATGTGCCGAGCCTGAAGGACGCGGCCTACGCCACGGCGTGCCGTGACGAGATCGATGCCCTGCTGGCCAGCGTGGTGCCGCTGGCCGAGCAGACCTACGAACTGGTGAAATCCAAGCTCTGACCCGGCGGGTCAGCCCAGCGCGGTTCAAGCCAAATCGCCGCCACCCATCGCGTGGCTGAAGCCGCCGTCGACATAGGTGATCTCCGATGTCACCCCGGCAGCCAGATCGGACAGCAGAAAGGCCGCGACATTGCCAACGTCGTCGATCGTCACGTTGCGGCGCAGTGGGGCGTTCTTCTCGACCACATCGAGGATCTTGCCGAAGCCCTTGATGCCCGAAGCGGCCAAGGTCTTGATCGGCCCGGCCGAAATGCCGTTGACCCGCACGCCGCGCGGCCCCAGGCTCTCGGCCAGGTAGCGCACGCTGGCTTCCAGCGAGGCCTTGGCCAGCCCCATCGTGTTGTAGTTCGGCACCGCGCGCAAGGCGCCCAGGTAGGTCAGCGTCAGCAGCGCCGAGCCTGAGCGCAGGCGGGGCGCCGCAGCTTTCGCCATCGCAGGGAAGCTGTAGGCCGAGATGTCGTGTGCGATGCGGAAGGCTTCGCGTGACAGGCCGTCGAGAAAGTCGCCGGCGATCGATTCACGCGTGGCGAAACCGATCGAATGGACGAAACCATCGAATTCCGGCCAGACCTCGCCAAGCTGCGCAAACAGACACTCGATCTGCGCGTCGTCGGCGACATCGCAGTCGTACAGCAGTGTCGAGCCGAAGTCGGCCGCCAGCGTGGCGGTGCGCTCCTTGAAGCGGTCCCCGACATAGCTGAACGCCAGTTCGGCACCCTCGCGGTGGCAGGCCCGCGCGATGCCGTAGGCGATCGAGCGGTTCGACAGCACGCCAGTGATCAACAAACGCTTGCCGGTCAGAAATCCCATGATGTGTCCCACGCGGCGAAGCCGCTATAAAACAACAGATTTTGCATGCGTGTGTCGGAGCAGGCATGTTCCATGGCCTCGCGTGCGGAGCACGCCGCAGCGGCACAGTGGCTCACCGACAGGCTCAACAGACTGGACGCGTTGAACTTGCCGTGTCGCGCAGCAAGTTCGCCACCCCGCCGTTCGACGCGTTGATAACGTGGTCTCGCTGAAACGCGTCAATCGGTGCGAGGCCCTGTTCAAAACCCCATCGTCCGGATGTGCTGGCTGACGACGAAATCAACGATCCGCAAAATTTGAGCATTGACATGCTCCTCGGTCGGCGCGTCCAGGTTTTCTTGAAGAGCGTACGACCACGGCTGACCTTGTGGACGTTCTATCGCCAATGACGTCCCTCTGTATTGGCCCGCGAGCTTTTTTACATTGGCATCGACGACCAACGTCATCAAATCGCCATCGGCAGCCGCAAGGCGAATATCGCCCAGACCGGCACGCAAGTACATGCGAATCCCTTGGATACCGTTTTCTGCGTCAAATGACTCGGCAATCAAGACGATGGCATCTAGCTTGTTCGCCCTCGCTAATTCCGACAGTTCATCTTTGATTTGTTCTGCTGGAGAGTCGAAAGTAATAACAGCCGATCGCAGGCGTTTTGCCAGTGTCGGTACGTCCACCGTAAGTTGCACTGCTTGTCGCGAGGCTGCATTCAACGACCTCTCTGCGGCTGCGCGCGCAACGCTGTTAAGCGCATCACCCACCGGCCGCGTGGTTTTTTCATTGTTGAAGACAGTAACGCCGACCTTCTCATAGCGTAGCTCACTCGGCAGCAGGCTGACAATCCCGACGCGCTGAATAGCAGCTGCCTGCGCAGGCTTCATGGTGGGTGTCCCGCAGCCAGCCAACAAAGTCAGGCCAATCACTGAGAAAACCATCCGCAACAAGCGCGCTTTGAAACGATCTGGGTCGGGTCTGGTATGCATCGGATTGATCCAAAAAGGCGGCGTCAAACTACAGGCTACCGGTGGAGAAACGACTGTAGTCGTGGGTCAAATTGCTGAACACGGGGTCGTCCCGGATCTGCGGCGCAGCGAGGTCGATGTCGGCCGCAGGCTGTCGGCGAATTCGCTGTTGCCCCTCGCCACCCTGCAAGCTACAATGCTGGTTTTCCGAGACGTTAGACCAAGAACATGGGCGGACTCATCCAGCCCTTTTTTTTTGGCCGATCGGAATGCATCGAATTGAATCAGGCGAGCGGGGAATCGATAGCGAATGAGCTGGCAGAACGCCGTTGAGAAGACCGTGACCGGGCTGGGTTACGACCTGGTGGACACCGAGCGCAGTCCGAAGGGGCTGCTGCGCGTGTACATCGACAAGCTCCCGGCCACGGTTCCGGCGCCTGCGGGCAGCGAGTTCATCACGGTCGAGGATTGCGAGCGCGTGACCCGGCAACTGCAGCACGTGCTGGAAGTCGAGAACTGCGCCTACGAGCGGCTGGAAGTCTCGTCACCGGGGATGGATCGGCCGTTGAAGAAGCCGGCCGATTACCTGCGATTCAGCGGCGAGCGGATCGATCTGACGCTGAAGCTGGCGTTCAAGGGACGCAAGCATTTCCAGGGTGTCCTGGAGCCCTTGGCGTCAGTGGAGGCGGGCTGGCGGCTGGTGTTCAACGCCGATGGCGTCGATCAGGCGCTGGATTTCGCTTTCGACGAAGTGCGAGAAGCCCGGCTGGTGCCGGTGGTGGATTTCAAGGGGCGTCGGTTTGCGGCGCCTGTGCAAGAGCCGGCCGAGCACGCCTGGTCGGCCGCAACTGAAATGGATGGAGACGGCAAACGATGAACCGCGAACTGTTGATGCTGGTGGATGCCATCTCGCGCGAAAAAAGCGTGGACCGCGAAGTCGTGTTCGCTGCGGTCGAAGCAGCGCTGGCTTCGGCGTCGAAGAAGCTGCAGGGCGGCGAAGTTGACATGCGGGTGACGGTCGACCGCGACACCGGCGCCTACGAGACCTTCCGCCGCTGGCATGTGGTGGCCGACGAGGCCGGCTTGCAGTTGCCCGACTCCGAGATCCTGCACTTCGAGGCGCTGGAGCAAATCTCCGATATCGAAGTCGATGACTACATCGAGGAGCCGGTCGAGTCGGTGTCGATCGGCCGCATCGGCGCGCAGGCAGCGAAGCAGGTGATCCTGCAGAAGATCCGCGACGCCGAGCGCGAGCAGTTGCTCAACGACTTCCTCTCGCGTGGCGAGAAGATCTTCGTTGGCACCGTGAAGCGCCTGGACAAGGGCGACATCATTGTCGAATCGGGCCGCGTCGAAGGTCGGCTGCGCCGCAGCGAGATGATTCCGAAGGAAAACCTGCGCATCGGCGACCGGGTTCGCGCCTACATCCTCGAAGTCGATGCCACGCTGCGCGGCCCGCAGATCATCCTGTCGCGCAGCGCACCCGGTTTCATGATCGAGCTGTTTGCGCAGGAAGTGCCCGAGATCGAGCAGCGCCTGCTGGAGATCAAGTCCTGCGCCCGCGACCCGGGCTCTCGCGCCAAGATCGCGGTGCAGTCGCATGACAAGCGCGTCGACCCGATCGGCACCTGCGTCGGTGTGCGCGGTTCGCGCGTCAACGGCGTGACCAATGAACTCGCTGGCGAGCGAGTCGACATCGTGCTGTGGTCGGAAGACCCGGCGCAGTTCGTCATCGGCGCGCTGGCGCCGGCGAATGTGCAGTCCATCGTCGTCGATGAAGACCGTCACGCGATGGACGTGGTCGTCGACGAGGAAAACCTCGCCATCGCGATCGGCCGCGGCGGCCAGAACGTGCGGCTGGCCTCGGAGATGACTGGCTGGCGCATCAACATCATGACGGCCGAAGAGTCGTCGGTGAAGCAGGCCGGTGAGAGCGATGTGGTGCGCAAGCTGTTCGTCGAGAAGCTCGATGTCGATGCTGAAGTCGCTGACATCCTGATCGCCGAAGGCTTCTCCAGCCTGGAGGAGGTCGCCTACGTGCCGATGCAGGAGATGCTGGAGATCGAAGGCTTCGACGAGGACACCGTGGGCGAACTGCGCACACGCGCCAAAGACGCCTTGCTGACCATGGAAATCGCCCGTGAAGAAAGCGTCAGCGACGTGTCGCAGGACCTGCGCGACCTGGAGGGCCTCGACCCCGAGTTGATCCCGAAGCTGGCCGATGGCGGTGTGCACACCCGCGACGACCTGGCTGATCTGGCGGTCGATGAGCTGGTTGAAATATCCGCCATGGATGATGAAAAGGCGAAGGCGCTGATCATGAAAGCGCGTGAGCACTGGTTCACCACCTGATCGCCCTCAGAGCCAACACTCCGCACACACGCACGCTGCGTCGCTAGACCCGAAGCAAGGATTCCACAATGGCCGTGACCACCGTCGCCCAACTCGCCGCCGAGCTGAACCGCCCCGCCGTCGCACTGCTCGATCAATTGCAGTCTGCGGGGGTCAGCAAGGCGTCGACGGACGATGCCGTGACCGACTCCGACAAGGAGCGGTTGCTCGACTACCTGCGCGCTACCCATGGCACTGCCGGGGTCGAGCGCAAGAAGATCACGCTGACGCGCAAATCGACCAGCGAGATCAAGCAGGCCGATTCCAGCGGCAAGGCGCGCACCATTCAGGTCGAAGTGCGCAAGAAGCGCACTTTCGTCAAGCGCGATGACGCTCCTGCATCTGCCGATGCTCCGGAGATGGACACGGCCGAGCTGGAGCGCCTGGAGCAAGAAGCGCAGACGCAGGCTGAATTGCTGCGCCAACAGGAAGCTGAACTGGCCGAGCGCCAGCGCCTGCGTGAAGAAAAAGAGCGGGCCGACCGTGAGGCGGCCGAAGCGACAGCTCGCCTTGAGGCGGAGACGCAAAAAGCCGCCGCCGCAGCAGCGGCTGCGATCGCCGAAGCGGCACGCGGCGCAGCTGGTGCATCGGTTGCTGCGGGGCCAGCGAGCGCTCCGCCGCCGCCGGTGGCCCCTCCCGTACCTGCCGAGCCTGTGAAACCCGTGCTGCGGGTGATCAAGGCGGCCGATGTGGTCGATGAAGACAAGCAGCGGGCACTGGAGCTGGCCAAGCGCCGCAAGGCCGCCGAGGACGAAGCCTCCGCGATCCGCGCCATGATGTCAGCGCCGAAGAAGGTGCTGAATGCGAAAAAGCCGGAAGAGCCACCGAAGCCCGTTGAAGCCGGCAAGGAAGGCATCAAGGGCACCATCCACAAGGCGGCCGCCGCCCCAGGCGCACCGGGCGCTGCGGTGGCCAAGCCGGGCGACAAGAAATCGGTCAAGTCCGAGAAGCTCTCGTCCAGCTGGGCCGACGATGCGGCCAAGAAGCGCGGCCTGAAGGCGCGCAACGACGCGCCCGGTGGTGCTCGCGCCGGCTGGCGTGCGCCACGCGGCGGTCGCCGTGGCGAGCGCAGCGATGGGTCGGTGTCGACCTTCGTCGTGCCGGCTGAGCAACAGGTGCAGGAAGTGCATGTGCCGGAGACCATCAGCGTCGCCGACCTGGCGCACAAGATGAGTGTGAAGGCCTCCGAGGTCATCAAACAACTGATGACGCTGGGCCAGATGGTCACCATCAACCAGCAGCTCGACCAGGAAACGGCCATGATCCTCGTCGAGGAAATGGGCCACAAGGCGTTCGCCGCGAAGCTCGACGATCCGGATGCTTTCCTCGAAGAAGATGTCGACGGCGAAGCCGAGCACGAATTGCTGCCGCGCGCGCCGGTGGTCACCGTGATGGGCCACGTCGACCACGGCAAGACCTCGCTGCTCGACTACATCCGCACCGCCCGCGTGGCAGCGGGTGAGGCGGGCGGCATCACGCAGCACATCGGCGCGTACCACGTCGACACGCCGCGCGGCATGATCACCTTCCTCGACACCCCCGGTCACGCGGCCTTCACGGCGATGCGCGCCCGCGGCGCCAAGGCCACCGACCTGGTGATCCTGGTGGTGGCGGCCGACGACGGCGTGATGCCGCAGACCAAGGAAGCCATCGCCCACGCCAAGGCAGCCGGCGTGCCGCTGGTGGTGGCGATGAACAAGATCGACAAGCCCGGTGCGAACCTGGAACGCCTGAAGAGCGAACTGGTCGCAGAGGAAGTCGTGCCTGAAGAGTTCGGCGGCTCGTCGCCGTTCGTGCCGGTGTCGGCGAAGACCGGCGCTGGCATCGACGACCTGCTGGAGCAGGTGCTGCTGCAGGCCGAGGTGCTGGAACTGATGGCGCCGAAGGCCAGCATGGCCAAGGGCCTGGTCATCGAAGCCAAGCTCGACAAAGGCCGCGGCCCGGTGGCCACCGTGTTGGTGCAGTCGGGCACGCTCAGGCGCGGCGACGTGGTGCTCGCCGGCTCCACCTACGGCCGCGTGCGCGCCATGCTCGACGAGAACGGCAAGGCGATCGCCGAGGCCGGCCCGTCGATCCCGGTCGAAATTCAAGGTCTGACCGAAGTGCCGCAAGCCGGTGACGAGTTCATGGTGCTGGCCGACGAGCGCCGTGCGCGTGAAATCTCCACCTTCCGCTCCGGCAAGTACCGCGACGTGAAGCTCGCGAAGCAGCAGGCCGCCAAGCTGGAGAACATGTTCGACAACGTGGGCGAAGGTGCTGCGCAAACGCTGGCCTTGATCGTCAAGGCCGACGTGCAGGGTTCGCAAGAAGCGCTGGCGCAGTCGCTGCTCAAGCTGAGTACCGCCGAGGTCAAGGTGCAGGTGGTGC
>JAKFUQ010000231.1 GCA_021732645.1 Rhizobacter sp.
GTGAACAACGCTTCTTGCATTCCGTCCGCTCCGCGCATCGCGTTCACTCCGTGATCAATCCCAACACGGTATCCACAACGACCGCCCGCCACACGACGTTTACTCGTGAGCGAAATTCAACAGCCTGCTAGCCGCTGACAACGTACACCAGTATTTGCCCAGGGCGCCGTGGGCTACAAAAGCGTTGCCTCAGCGCTTAGCATTTGCCGATGAGCATCCACCACCTGTCCGTCATCGTGCCGACTTGGCGCGACACACTGGCGGTCCGGTTGACTGCGCAACGGTTGTTACCGCAGTTGCAGCCCGGCGATGAACTTCTGATTGTCGACAACGGGTCGCTCGAACAGCACGACGAGGTCCGGGCCGAACTGCCCCTGCACCCCTCGCTCACCGTGCTGCACTGCGCCATCCGCGGCAGTTATGCGGCGCGCAATCGTGGTGCGGCAGCGGCGACTGGCGACGTGCTCGCTTTCACCGACGCCGGCTGCGTGCCCAACGCACGGTGGTTGGCCGCCGTGCGCCAGCATTTCGAGCAGCCGCGTGCGGCCCGCGTGACCGGCCCCATCCTGATGACCTACGGTGGTCGACGGCCGACGCTGTTTGCCCTGGTCGACGAGGCCATGCACCTGCACCAGAACCGCTACGTCGGCGAGGGCTGGGCCGCCACCGCGAACCTGGCGATGCGGCGCAGCGCCTTCGAGGCCAGCGGTGGCTTCGATCCGTGCCTGCTCAGCGGCGGAGATCATGAGTTCGGCGTCCGCTGCATGGCCGCAGGGATCGACATTGCCTGGCAGCCAGAGATGAGCGTCGAACACGAGGCGCGGGCGACCCTGGCGGAACTGCTGATCAAGCGCCGCCGCATCATCGAGGGCGTGCATCAGCTCGCCCTGCGTCCGGCCTACGCCGAAGCGCTTGCCCGTGTGCAACGGCACGCTGCGTTGCTCGACAAGCCGGCACGTCGCGAGCCCCCTTGCATCGGGCTGTGGGACCGTCTGGCGATGAAGGTCGCCCGCCGCGTGGTGCGCATCCACGATCGACGCTACAGGCGCCAACTGGCGCGCACGATCCGCCCCGACAGGCCAGGCCCAAGCGCCTTGCATCTCATCGATTAGCCTTGTTGCCGTGCGACCGACTCCAGAAGTTCAACGGATCGACTACAGGATCACGTCATGAAAAGAATCCTCGTCATAGGCCGGGCGTTTCCGAACGCGTCGCATGGCTACATCAACAACGACATCGATTACCTTGCCGCGCGTGCTCACGTGCTGGTGCTGTCACCCAATCAGCCGATGGCGCCGTTTTATTCGGCGGTCAACTGCGACTACTTCAACGACGAGCACGATCTGCTGCAACAGGCGCGCCACTTCCAGCCTGACTACATCATCGCGTGGCTGTTGCCCAACCACTTTTTTGCGCGCAGCGTTGCCGAAGCGCTGGGCGTACCGTTCGTCATCAAGCTGCACACCCCGGACTACCACACGCTCTCCGTACGTCATCGTCGCGCGAAGCGGTGGTGGCCTTCGTTCAAGGCCCCACCCAGCGAAGCGCAGATGTCCAAGGGGTACAAGGTTTCGCTGGAATCGCTGCGGCGCACCGGCCAATCCAACCAATTGCAAGGCGTCTTTTGCATCCCGGTGCTCAAAGATGCCTTTTCAGAGCATCTGCCCCGCGCCAGGATTTTTGATCTCAAGCCGAGAATTTTTTACGATCGGTACCACAACGAACAGCCCAACGGCGACAAGGTGATGCTGCTGGGCTCGCTGCTGAAGCGCCGCGAAGGCAACCTGACGTTCGGCAAAGTGGCCTCCAGCATTGCCAGTCCGGTGGACTGGTACCCCATGCCCACACCCGGTTGCCTCTGGCTCGATATCCCGGGGCGCCCCGACAAAATCGTTTTCAAGAAATACCAGCCACCCGCAGCGATGCCGGCGGTGTACAAGCAGTACAAGGCGATGGTGATGATCGGCAGCGGCCCGTATTCGCGTGGCCTGTCCTTGTCGATACTGGAAGCGCAGGCGGCGGGTGTGGCGGTCTTGGCGCCGTCGTTGCGGCCGGACTTCGATGCGTTCGTGACGCAGGGTGGTGGGTTCATTTTTCACGATGAATCCGAAATCATGGACATCCTCAAGACGGTTCCCGATGAAGCGCGCCGCGCACTCGGCTTCAGGCATGCCGCAGCGTTCGACCTGGGCGGCGTCGAGCAGGAGTTTTTGCAAGCCGGGCTGGTTCTGTAGTCGACCCTGCAACTTGGCACCCTCCGATGAACACTGGCTCTGCGGCGCTTCCAAGTCCTGTCCTGACCCGCGCTGCTGCGGAGGGCCTTCCCGCGATCGGGCCGCGGACGGCGGGGTGCTCCTGGCGGTGGCTGCTGGCGCTGCTGCTCGCCTGCATGGCGGGCACCGCGTCCGCCGCCTGGGTTCGGGTGCGTGGCGATGGTGTGGTGACGGTGCTGGCCGATCCGAGCAATGTTGAGCGCAGCGTCGGCCGGGCCACGATGTGGAGCGTGATCAACTACACCCAGCCGCGCAAGACCGCCGAGGGCAAGGAATTCGTGTCGTCGAAGCAGCGCATCGAGTACGACTGCACCGAAGAGCGCAGCCGCCATCTGGTGTTCAGCCGTCACGCCGAGTACACCGGCTTGGGTGAAACGGTCTACATCAACAACGCGCTGGGTGAGTGGATGCCGTTGCCGGCAGGCACGGTCGGTGCCGCCCTGCGTCGGTTCGCCTGTCACCTGCCCTGACGGCAACAGCGGTGGGCCCACCAAGCAAAACGGGTTAGCCCCTCGTGAGAGCTAACCCGTTGATTTAACTGGTGCGGCTGGCAGGAATTGAACCCACGACCCCTTGGTTCGTAGCCAAGTACTCTATCCAACTGAGCTACAGCCGCAACGCCCATGATTGTAGCAGTCGGCTCACAGGGTGGAGGGCCTCAAATTGCCTTGACCGCTGCCTTGCCGGATCGACCCAACAGCATCAGGCCTGCCAGCCCCACCAACATCATCGCGTAGGTGGAAGGTTCCGGGATCGGAGGAGTTGCCACCCGGCCATCCTGGTTGTAAACGATCTGTTGGGTGGTGAGGTCCACGAGCGTCCAGTCGCTGATGGCCACGTCACTCTCGTCGTAAAGGTCAATCCGATCCAGATCGAACGTGTTGGCGAAATTTGCGAAGGCGGAGAAATTGGCACCGCCCGGGACGATGGCACCGTCCTGGATGACAACGGCAGCGGCGGCGTAAAAAAGGATGTCCAGCGGGGCCGCTGTCGATCCTGTGTAGGTGAAGCTGTACCTGCCAGCGCCGACGGCGTGCAAGGCATCGCCACCGAATACATCAAAGAACGAGCCTGCCCCCGGCGTGAAGGCCCGCGCAAGGAAATCGAGCCGTCCCAGTGCCAGACCGTAGGGGGTGGACTCGCTGCCCGTCAGCCCGAAATTGAAGACCACACGCCCCGGTGTCGCTGCGCTCGAAAACTGTGTCTGGGTGCGATAGCCCTGCGAGGCGACGGCGTTGTAGCCGAAATTCGCCCCCGCGTTGGACACCGAGACCGTCGCTTGCGCACGCGCCAGGCCGAACCCGCCCAGACTGGCCGCTGCTGAGAAGCTCAGGCTGGAGCCGCTGGCACCCAAGACCGCGCCTTGATTCGCGGCGCTTGGAGGGGTGCTGAGATTCTCGATGCGCCCAGCACTGGCCAGGAGGTTTCCCGCCGCGTCCTTGATTTCGCCATACGCCTGACTGAGGTAGAAATTCGCCGCGTTCGGACTTCCGCTGCCAACGAACACGATGGAGGCAGATGCCTCGTTCACCGAGCAAGCCAGTGAGGTCGCCAAAAGAGCGCTGCGCATCACCATGTGCGCTCGTTGTCGGTTCGGGAGGGGATACATCGCTGGTACTCCTTGAATGGGGGAGGCGGACTGCTGGACAGTTTATCGAGGCACGTTCCAGGCAGGAACCCCTCAACCGGGTGCTTCAGCGCAGAAGTGCGGCGCTGCGGTAGCTGGCGGCGGCGCGGTCGGGCTGGCCTTCGTCCTCGGCCATGCGGGCCAGGGTCAACCAGGCCATGCGCCTGGCGGCGACGGGCAGTTCGGCATCGGCCGCAGCGGCTTCCAGCAGCTGGCGGGCCTTGCCCCACAAGCGCCGTTCGGCCAGGGCGGTACCCACCGCGTGGGCCACCGCGGGGTCGCGGGGATGGGTCAGGCGCGCCGATTCGAGCCTCGGCAGCCAGTCGGCGCCGATGTCGGTGACGGCGCACACCAGTGCCAGCGACAAGGCGGCGCGTTCGTCTTCGGCGGCGTCCTTGATGCCGTCCCAGCCTGGGCGCAGCCAGCTGCGCGCGTCTTCGGGCGAGCCGAGTTGCGCGGCTCGCGTGGCAGCCCGCGAGGCGACGAAGTTGTCGCGCCGGTCGGCAGCGTCGAGCGACATCCAGGTGCGGCGCAACTGGTCGATGTCGTGTGCGGTGTCCAGGCATTCGTTGGCCAGTGAGCGCAGCAGGCCCAGACTGGTGGCCCTCGACATGCCCTGGTGCTTGGCCAGCAAACGCGCCGTCTTCAGTGCCTCGTGCGGCTGCTGCCCCAGCCGTGCGGCCTGCAACTTCAGTCGCAACGCCTGGGTGCGACGCACCACACCGGGGGGCAGCTCGCCCAGCAGCACCAGACTGCGCGGTGCGTCGCGGTCGTCGAGCGCCCATTCGGCCGCCATCAACTGCGCGCCTTCCTCGGCAGGCCGCGCTGCGCCGCTGGCCTTGGCCAGTTGCAGTGCGCGCGACAGGAGCGCATCGCGCTGCGTGCGGTCTTGCAGGCGGTGCGCGCTGCCGGCTGCCAGCAGCAGACTGAGCACGCTGAACTCAGCGTCGCGCTTGAGTTCGGGCGTGTCTTCCTGTATCGACAGCGCATGCTGAGCCGCGCTCTTGGCACGGCTGTAGCGCCCTGCGAAGTACTGCGCCAGCGCTTCGCGCAAAGCGGCCTGTGCGGTGCGCTCGCGACGCGCCACGCGCCACAGTCGCGCGCGTTCGGGCAGGCCGATCAGGCTGTTCGTCGCGTGAATCAGCGCCACCAGCGCAAAGCAGCTGCCCACCAGGGCCAGCAAGAACAGGTTCAACGACACATCGAAGCGCCAGGTGCCGGCATACACGCTGACCAGCCCATCGTTGGCGCCCAGCGTCGACGCAGCCACCACCGCAGCGCCGAACAGCAACACGAACCAGATGACCGAGCGCATCGCAGCAGGGCCGACGGGTCAGCGCCCCGCCGTCACGGTGGCCAGGGCGACCAGCGTGTCGTCGGGTTTCGGCACGGTGACATGGCGTGCCTGCGCCGTCACCTGGCGCAGCAGCTCACCGGTCAACACGGTCTGGCGGGCGCTGCGGTCGAAGTAGCGATCGAGCGCGGTCTGTGCCACTTGCAGGTCGCCCTGTGCGGTGTCGAACTGCCGACTCAGCAGCGCCAGCCGTGCATTCAACAACCGCAGCTTCAGGTTCTCGCGGATGAAAAACGCGTTGTCCGGTGCCAGCAGCATCGCCTCGGGGTGGTCGATGCGGGTGACCCGGACCAGCGACTTGGCCTCGCTCCACACACGTTCCGTCACCGCGCTCCAGCCGCCGTCCCAGGTCTGCCACCACGGCGCCTCCGGGGCCAGGGTGGCACCCTGAGACGCGCTGGCCGCCGCTGACGACGCGGCGGCGGTGACCGGCTTGCGCTTGGTGGCGGCCGACCGCGGCAGCGCATTCGCCAGCAGCGGCAGTTCGTCGACCAGCCTGGCCGCCTCGTCGAGCTTGATGGTCAGCGTTGGGATGTCGACCAGGCCGACGGCTTTCACCCGGTCGAGATCGCGGGCGATGGCGCGGCGCACCCCTTCGAGCCGCGGCTGGTCTTGGCGGGTCAGCCGTTCGTCGGCCTGCTTGAGCATCGCCACCAGGGGTTCGGCACTGCCGGTGATGGCCGCCTGCTGCATCGCCACACGGATGCCCGCGTCGATGTCGACCAGCAGGTTTTCGTCGCGCGAGCGTGACAGCGACTGCATCAGACCTTCGAGCTGGCTGCGCTGGATGGCCACCTCGGCCACACGCGCTTCCAGCAGAGCGAGTTTGGCTGCGCTGGCCAGTGCGCTGTCTTGCGACTGCTTGGACAGCAGTTGCGCCGCGCCGGACTGCAGCCGGCCTTCATCGAGCCGCCGGACCATCTCTTTTTCGACGGCCTTGACGCGTTGTTGCGTTTGCCACGCCAGGGTCAGGCTGACACCGGCCGTGACGGCCAGCAAGGCCGCCAAGGCGTACCACCAGCGCAGGTCCACGGCAGGCGCAGCGCGGGGGGGTGGCGTCAGGTCGACGACGGGTTGATCGGCCACGGTCGGTGGCAGCGAAGACTCCGCTGAAACGGCGGCAGGCGACGGGTTGTTCAAGGTGCGTTCGATTGTATGCAGGCGACCACGTCGGCGAGCGTAGGCAGCGACTGCCACACCGGTGCGAAACCGGCAGCCTCGGCCCGGCTGGCGATGCGGGGGTGCGTGGCCAGCGCCCTCGCACCGGAGGGCAGGGCCGCAGCGGTATCGCCCAGATGAGCCAGCAGGTGATCGATGGCTTCGGAGCTGCTGAAAAACCACAGGTGGTCGGCGGGCTGCGCCAGTGCTTCGGCCAGCAGCGACTGTGCCGCCACATCCCAGTTCGGCGCGGTGCGCCGATAGGCCGAGACAAAACCGACCTCGGCGCCGTGGGCACGCAAGGTGTCGGCCAGCCAGTCGCGGCCACCGTCGCCGCGCACCACCTGTACGTTGGCGCCTTGCCAATCCTGTGCACGCAGCGTCTGCCACAGCGCTTCGGAGTCGAACTGCGGGCTGTCGGGCGACGGCCGGGCGATCTGCGACATCGGCACCCCGGCCTCGCGCAGCGCGCGCGCCGTGCCGGGGCCGGGCGCTGCCGCCTGGGTGCCTTGTGGCCACGCAGCCTGCGGCGGGCGCAGTGCAAAGAAATGCTCCACCGCGTTGGCGCTCACAAACATCACCAACCTGGCGTCGGCAAGCCGACGCCACGCGTGGGTGACGGCCGCGGTGTCGGGCACCGCTGCGATCTCCATCAGCGGCAGCGCCAATGCGCGCAGGCCGTGCTGTTGCAGCGATTGCACCCAGGCTGTCGCCTGAGCCGCCGGGCGGGTGACGAGGATGCGCATGCGGTCGAGTGCGTGAGGCGGTGTGGTGGCAGCAGCCAGACCTGCGACCTCACCGGTCACGCGTGCTCAGGCGCTGCTCACCGCGCTCAGGTAGGCCGCAGCACCCGCCTCGCGCAAGGCCGCGGCAGCCTGCTCGCCCAGCGCGCGGGCTTGTGCCTCGGTCTGCACGATGGCGTTGACCGACGCACGCAACAGCGGTGCGGCTGCGTTCTCGGGGTGACCCACCGCGGCGCGCAGGCTGAGTGCGCCGTCGACCCACACCGCGTGGGCCGCCAGCGGCATGCTGCAACTGCCACCGAGTGCGCGCGACACGGCACGTTCGGCATGCACGGCCAGTGCGGTCGGCATGTGCACCAGCGTGGCCAGCTGCGCCCGCAACACCGCCGCACTGCTGCGTACTTCCAGGCCGAGCGCGCCTTGGCCGGCGCAGGGCAGCATCTGCTCGGTGGAGAACTCGCTGCGGATGCGCGAGCCCAGCCCCAGGCGCTTGAGCCCGGCGGCGGCCAGCACGATGGCGTCGTACTGGCCTTCGTCGAGCTTGCGCAGCCGGGTGTCGAGGTTGCCGCGCAACGGATCGATCAGCAGGTCGGGGCGCAGCGCTCGCAACTGCACCACGCGGCGCAGGCTGGAGGTGCCCACCTTCGCGCCCTGCGGCAGTTCGGCGAGCGAACCGAAGTGGTTCGACACGAAGGCATCGCGCGCATCCTCTCGCTCCAGCACGGCCGCCAGCTCGAAGCCGTCGGGCAAATCCATCGGCACGTCTTTCAGCGAATGCACGGCGAGCTGCGCGCGGCCTTCTTCGAGCGCCGTTTCGAGTTCCTTGACGAACAGGCCCTTGCCGCCGACCTTTGACAGCGTGCGGTCCAGAATCTCGTCACCGCGGGTGGTCATGCCGAGCAGTTCGACGCCGAGACCGAAGCAGCTTTTCAGCAGGTCGCGGACGTGTTCTGCTTGCCACATGGCGAGGCGACTCTCGCGGGTGGCGATGATGATGGTTGCGCTCATGCGGGAATGCTAGCAGGCGCGGGTCTTGCAGCCATCGGCGCAGGCCCGCAACGAACCCTACCGAAGACCACCCACCATGCCCAAGACCACGACCCACGCCGACGCTGACGCCGACAAGAACCGTCCACTGATCGAAGACATCCGGCTGCTGGGCCGCATCCTGGGCGATGTGATACGCGAGCACGAGGGCAAGGACGCCTTCGAGCTGATCGAGCGCGTGCGGCAGCTGTCGGTGGGCTACCGCCTCAAACGTGACGCCCAGGCCGGCCGCGCGCTCGACCGGCTGCTGAAGAACCTGTCGGGCGACCAGACGGTCAGCGTGATCCGCGCGTTCAGCTACTTTTCGCACCTGGCCAACATCGCTGAAGACCGTCACCAGGTGCGGCTGTGCGATGCGCAGGTGCTCAAGGGTGACTTGCAGGAAGGTTCGCTGGCGCTGACCTTCGAGCGCCTGGCGGCTGCCGACGTTCGCGCTGCCGACATCGTGCGCACGTTGGAACACGCCTACATCGCGCCGGTGCTGACTGCGCACCCCACCGAGGTGCAGCGCAAGAGCATCCTCGATGCCGAGCGCGCGATTGCCGAGCTGGTCGAACAACGAGACCACCTGCGCAGCACCGTCGAGCGGGCCGACAACGAAGCGCTCATCGTCGCCCGCGTCACCCAGCTCTGGCAAACGCGCATGCTGCGCACCACCAAGCTGACGGTGGCCGACGAGATCGAGAACGCGCTCAGCTACTACCAGGCCACCTTCCTGCGGCAGATCCCGCGGATGTACCGCGACATCGAAGCCGCGTTGCCCGGCCACACCATCGCCAGCTTCTTTCGCATGGGCAACTGGATCGGTGGCGACCGCGATGGCAACCCGTTCGTCACCGCAACGACCTTGCGCGTGGCGCTTTCCAGGCAAAGCGAGACGGCGCTGCGCTTCTATCTGACCGAGGTGCACCAACTCGGCAACGAGCTGTCGATGTCGGCCCTGCTGGCACCGGTCACGCTGTCCCTGCGCGCCCTGGCCGAGGCCTCGCCCGACCACAATCCGCACCGCGACGACGAGCCCTACCGCCGCGTGCTGGTGGGCATTTATGCGCGGCTGTCCGCCACGCTGTACGCGCTGACGGGCACCGAGGCGCTGCGCCATGCGGTGCCGCCCCAAAACCCGTACCCGTCGGCCGATGCGTTCCTGGCCGACCTGCAGGTGATCGAGGCGTCGCTGAAGTCCCATCACGCGCAGGCACTGATCGCGCCGCGGCTGCGCCCGCTGATGCGCGCGGTGCAGGTGTTCGGCTTCCACCTCGCCACCGTCGATCTGCGGCAAAGCTCCGACAAGCACGAGGCCGTGCTCGCCGAGCTGATGCGGGTGGCCAAGATCGAGGCCGACTACCCCACGCTCGACGAGCCGCAGCGCCGCGCGCTTCTGCTGGCCTTGCTCAACGATGCCCGGCCGCTGCGGGTGCGCGCGGCGGCTTACAGCGAACTCGTGGTCGGCGAGCTGGAAATTTTCGAGACCGCGCTCGAGATGCGGCGCCTCTACGGTGCCGACGCGTTGCGCCACTGCATCATTTCGCACACCGAAGAGGCCAGCGACTTGCTCGAAGTGCTGCTGCTGATGAAAGAAACCGGTCTGATGAGGGGCACGCTGGATGATGCGGCGGTTGCCGACCTGATCGTCGTGCCGCTGTTCGAGACCATCGCCGACCTGCGCCGTGCCGAGCCCATCATGCGCGCCTTCTATGCGCTGCCCGGCGTCACCGCGCTGGTCAAGCGCTCGGGGATCGGTGCGGATGGCCACACACGCGCCGAGCAAGACATCATGCTCGGCTACAGCGACAGCAACAAGGACGGCGGCAGCTTCACCAGCAGTTGGGAGCTCTACCGCGCCGAGATCGCGCTGGTCGAGCTGTTTGCGCAACTCGGCCGCGAGCACGGCATCACGCTGCGCCTGTTCCACGGCCGCGGCGGCACGGTGGGGCGCGGCGGCGGCCCGAGCTACCAGGCCATCCTGGCGCAGCCGCCGGGCACGGTGAACGGGCAGATCCGGCTGACCGAGCAGGGCGAGGTGATCGCCTCCAAATATGCGCACCCCGAGATCGGCCGCCGCAACCTGGAAACGCTGGTCGCGGCCACGCTGGAAGCCACCTTGCTGCATACGACGGCGGGTGGCAAAAACGCCAGCCGCCAGGGCGCGCCCAAAAGTTTCCTCGACGCTGCGGCCGCGATCAGCGACGCGAGCTACGCCGCCTACCGCAAGCTGGTCTACGAGACCCCCGGCTTCACCGAGTACTTTTTCAGCGCGACACCGATCCGCGAGATTGCCGGCCTGAACATCGGCTCGCGCCCGGCGGCCCGTCCCAAGGACGGCAAAGCCAGCAACGCCATCGAAGACCTGCGCGCCATCCCTTGGGGCTTCAGCTGGGGCCAGTGCAGGGTGGCACTGCCGGGCTGGTGCGGCTTCGGCTCGGCGATCGATGCCTTCCTGACCGCCGATGCCGCCACGCGCAAGCAGCGCCTGGCGCTGCTGCAGCGGATGCACACGCAGTGGCCGTTCTTCCAGACGCTGCTGTCGAACCTGGACATGGTGATCGCCAAAAGCGACCTGGGCATCGCCGCCCGCTATGTGGAACTGGTGGAGGACAAGAAGCTCGGCAAGCGAATTTTCGGGTTGATACAAGCGGAGTGGTCACTCACAAACGACGCTCTGACGCTGATCACCGGCCACAAGGCCCGGCTGGCGGCCAACCCCTCGCTGGCGCGCGCAATCCAGCACCGCTTCCCCTACCTCGACCCGTTGAACCACCTGCAAGTCGAGCTGATGCGTCGACACCGGCAGCGCCGCGAAGGTGACACCGGCATCGAGCGGATGCAGCGCGGAATCCACATTTCGATCAACGGTGTGGCAGCCGGGTTACGCAACACCGGGTGATTTGATCCTTTCGGGGCCCCCCGATCCCCCCGATTCGCGGGGGGTGGGCGCAACTCCGTGCATCTTGCAGAGCGTTTTATACGTAGTCGAGGCAGAGCAATGTGCGGCGCAACAGCGTGTGTGCCGCGGTTGCCTGTGTGTCGAATCCCGCATCACCCCTGTCCCTCGTTCAACCGAAATATCAACGGAGTCCCCATGCACATCAAGCTTTCCACCCCCAAAACCCTGCTCGCCGCCGCGCTGGCGCTGGCCGGCCTGTCTGCCCACGCCGTCACGCTGGTGGGTATCACCAGCCAGAACCAGGTCGCTGTCATCGACACCGCCAACATCGGCGCATCGACGCCGGTCAACATCACCGGCCTGATGGCTGGCGAGCGCTTCGTCAGCATCGACCTGCGCCCGACCAACAACTCGATCTACGGTGTCACCACCCAGAGCCGCCTGTACACGCTGAATCAAGTTACCGGCGCAGCGAGCTTCGTGGCCAACATTGCGGGTTCGCCCATCGTCGGCGGTGTCGGCTATGGCATCGACTTCAACCCGCTGGCCGACTTCAACGGCGCCGCTTCGTTGCGCGTCATCAACTCGGCCGGTCAGAACCTGGCTGTGAACGCGAACACGGGTGCTGTCGGCTTCACCGGCACCACCAGCGCCTTGACGGGCCTGAGC
>JAKFUQ010000114.1:0-3587 GCA_021732645.1 Rhizobacter sp.
GAACCTGGCCAAGCTGAAGAAGAGCAGTGCCAAGCGATTTGCGGCTCAGCACCAGTTGTTGGCGGAGCGGTTTGAAGAGAACGCGAGCTGAGTCCACCGGCGCCCCGTCGCAGCTTGTCCGGGTAGTCGGCCCAGGCCTGCGCATCGCCCGCCGCTGCGCACGGCCTTGATCGTGGCGTCCGAGGGGAGGAGGTAGCGGCCATGCAGTAACTTTCTGGCCCGGAACAGCTGCCGAAGCCAGTTACTGCAGAAGTTACTGCGTCAGGGGCAAGAACTCAAGAAATCCCGTGAGACGGTGTCGGACATGAAAAAAGCCCCAGAGCGTTGATTCTCAGGGGCTTTTCGGACTTCCTGGGACGCTGAGGGACGTCCTGACACAGTAACTTGGTGGCCTGGGGCGGAATCGAACCACCGACACGCGGATTTTCAATCCGCTGCTCTACCAACTGAGCTACCAGGCCGAGCCCGCGACTATATCAGCGTGCCTGGGGCTCATGGCAGGCCGCCGCGCTTGCCGCGCGTGAGGTCGACGCCGAGCTGCTTGAGCTTGCGGTACAGGTGGGTGCGCTCGAGACCGGTTTTTTCGGCGACGCGGGTCATGCTGCCGCTTTCCTGCGACAGGTGGAATTCAAAATAGCTTTTCTCGAACGCATCACGTGCTTCACGCAGCGGGCGATCGAGGTCGAAGCTCTGTTCGGGCTGGGGGCCATGCGCGGTGGTGGCGCCGGGCAGGGGCATCGCGTTGTGGTCGGCAGCGGTCAGCGAGTGGCCGAGCTCGCCGCGCGGGGTCCCCGCGCCAGCGGCCGCGCGCGGGGCGGGCTTGACCAGACCCTGCTCCACCGCCCGCAGCAGCTTTTGCAGAGTGATCGGCTTCTCGAGGAAAGCAATCGCGCCGTTCTTGGTGGCTTCGACGGCGGTGTCGATGGTGCCGTGCCCGCTCATCATGATCACCGGCATGTTCAGCATCGCGCAGGCGTTCCATTCCTTGAGCAGGGTCACGCCGTCGACGTCGGGCATCCAGATGTCGAGCAGCACCAGATCGGGGCGGGCCCGTTCACGGGACGCACGCGCCTGGGCCGCGTTTTCCGCCAGTTCGACGGAGTGGCCCTCGTCGGTCAGGATCTCGGATAACAGCGCTCGAATACCGAGCTCGTCGTCGACAACAAGGATGGTGGCCATGAGCTCTCAGTGCACGGTGTCGACGTCTGAAGTCGCTGCCGCATTGCGCCCGTGCGTCGGCGCGAATTTGGAAAATGATAACGAAACTTGGGCCCCGTGAACTGCCGCGGGCATCGACACCGCAGCAGGATCGTCGGGGGCTTCGCGGGCGAGGTGTTCCAGATTGACCAGCCGCACCCGCGCGCCGTGCTCGTCGGCGATTTTCTTGACGACCGCAAGGCCCAGTCCGGTGCCCTTGATTTTGGTGGTGACGTAAGGCTCGAAGGCGCGCTTGAGCACCTTGTCGGGAAAGCCTGGACCGTTGTCGGTGACATGCAGTCGCACCAGTCGCACAAGGCCCTGCTCGGTGCGCGCCACCTCGGTCCTGACCCGCACGCAAGGCGCTGGCTGCGGTTGCGCGTGCACCTGCGTGCGTGCGGGATCGGCCACCGCATGGAGCGCGTTTTGCACCAGGTTGTGGATGACCTGGCGCAACTGCGTGGCGTCGCCCACGATCAACGGCAAATCGTGCGCTGCGGTGAAGACCAGGGTGCCGGCCTCTTGCGCCGTGGCGTACAGCGTCAGCACCTCGCCCACCAGCAGGTTCAGGTCCAGCGGATGCAGCCGTGCGGCAGGCAGCCGGGCGTAGTCGCGGAACTCGTTGACCAGCGTCTTCATCGCCTGCACCTGGTCGACGATGGTGCCGACAGCTCGCACCAGCATCGCCTGGTCGGTTCCTTCGAGCTTGGCGGCCAGCTTGTGCTGCAGCCGCTCTGCCGACAGCTGGATGGGTGTCAACGGGTTCTTGATCTCGTGCGCCAGCCGGCGCGCCACTTCGCCCCAGGCTTCGATGCGCTGCGACGACACCACCTCGGTGATGTCGTCGAACACCATCAGCCGCGCGCCCTCGGGCATCGCCGCGCCCCGCACCAGCAGCGTGAGCGCGTCGCGGTCCGGTGCGGCCTTCAACTCGAACGCCTCCTGCCAGTGGTCGCGCTCGCCAGTGTCCAGGCGTTCGGCGTGCCGTTCGAAGCGCTGCCACACGGCAGCGGCGAAGTCTTCCAGCCCGGGGACTTCGGCCAATCGCCGACCCCGGTACGACCCCAGCGGCAGCAGCACGATGCGGGTCGCGCCGGGGTTGACCGTGTCGATGCGCCCCTGGCGGTCGAACACGATCACGCCCGCGGTCAGGTTGTCGAGAATGGTCTGCAAATTGGCCCGTGCGCCCTCGACCTGCGAGACGCTGCGCTGCACCAGGGCGCGGGCCTCGGACAACTGCTCGGTCATGTCGGCGAACGAGCGCGTGAGCCCGCCCAATTCGTCGCGCGAGTCGAACACCGGCTTGGCGCCCAGGTCGCCCTGCGCGACCTGCCGCACACCGTCGGCCAGCATCAGCAGCGGCCGCGCGATCTGGTTCGACAGCGTCAAGGCCAGCAACAGCGCGCCAAACACTGCCAGCACCAGCGTCAGCGTCAGCGTGCCGATGTACATCTCGCGCAGGCCTTCGCGGGCCAGCGAGCGTTGCTGGTACTCACGGTAGGCCGCCTGCACCGCCAGCGCATTGCCGGCCAGCTCGGCGGGCAGCCGCATGGTGATCATCAGGTAGTGTTCCTGCGGCGTCAGCGAGATGCCGGAATTGGGCAGGTAGGCCAGGGCCCGGATGTGTGCGGGCCCCGCCGTGGGGAGCGACCACGCCGCGTCGGCGGCGCCGTCAGCCGCCGCGGCATCGTCGTCCAGGCCCTCGAGTTGCGCCACAGTTCGACCGTCGCGCGCACCCCGCAGCAACGCTGCGGAGGGCCGATCCGGCCCCAGCAATTGGGCCGACCGGTCAGCCGCCAAGAGCACCTGGCCCACGCTGTTGACGATCGCCACGTTCTCGGCGGCCAGGTCGGCACGCAAGCGCTCCAGTGCCAGTGCCTGCACCTCGCCGGGCCCTTCGCCCAGGCGGTCAGCGGCTTGCTGGGTCTTGGTGGCCAGGTCGTTGACTTGCCGGTCGAGGGTGCCCCGGCCGAGCGCCAGACCGGCATCGAGCGCACCTTCGACCTTCACGTCGAACCAGCTCTCGATGCCGCGCGAGACGAACTGGTAGCTCACGGTGTAGATCAGCAGCCCCGGCAGCACACCGACCAGTGCAAAGATCGCGGCCAGCTTGAGCAGCAGCCGGCTACCGAACTTGCCCCGCTGAACACGCACCAGCAGCCGCGTCGCGGCAATGCCGATGACCAGCATCAGCAAGGCAGCCACCAGCAGGTTGACCCAGAACAGCCACTGGAAATGCTGTTCGTAGAACACGCGGTTGTCGGTGGCGATCGAGAGCAAGAACGCCAGCACCATGGCCACGCCGGTCGCCGCGACCATGGAGACGATCAACGCCCAGCGAGTGGAGCTTTTCATTGGCGCTGCGGGCTGCCTCAGGGCCCGCTCACCCG
>JAKFUQ010000114.1:3597-11725 GCA_021732645.1 Rhizobacter sp.
CTCACCCGCTGGGTCTTTTCGATCAGCAGGTTCCAGTCGGGCTGCCCGCCGATGCCGATCTGCATCGCGCGCGGCAACATGCCGGTGTCGAGCTTGTAGCGCAATTCCACATACAAGGCCTCGCTGTCGCTGTCGCTGATCTGCCCCGGCTCCGCCACTTTCCAGCGGCCGATGCGGCTCACGGTGGTCACTGCGTCGTTCAGGTTGTCGAAGCTCTGGCTCAACCCGCCGAAGCTGACCCTGTAGCGGCGCGTCAGGGGCAGATAGGACAGGCGCCATGTTCGTGATGCCGAGGCGACCAGACGATCGCGCCAATAACGGCGATCGTGGTACAGCGTGGTCTCCATGGCGAAGTACAGCGGCACGCCTTTGTGCAGCGCGTCCGCCACGCTGTAGGGCAACTCGTAACGCACTGCGGCGTCGAGCAGCAGCCCCTCGTCGTTGCGTGTCAGCTTGAACTGGCTGATGTCCAGCGCCTGCGCTGGCAGGGCCCAGCCGCTGGCGGCGGCCAGCAGCAGGCATGCCACCACCACGACGAACCACGGCGTACGCTGCCGGGCGAATTTCGCGCCCGCTGGGGGGGAGCAGCCATTCGGCAGATTGCGGTACACCGTGGGCCTCAGGTTTTTTGGAGCAGGGCGTAGAAGAAACCGTCGCCGGTGTTGGCGGCGTGGGGCCCCTCGGCGTCGCCTGCATTGTCGGCCAGGGGCAGCAGATGCCCTGGCGATGCGGGCGCAGCGGGCCGCAGAGCGTCCGTCTGCCGTTGCAAAAAAGCATCGATCTGCGTCTGCCCCTCGGCCTTGAAGACCGAACAGGTGCAGTAAAGCAGCCGCCCACCGGACTTGAGCAGCGGCCACAGTGCGTCAAGCAACGTGGCTTGCAGTGCAGCCAGTGCCTGCACATCGCTGGCCCGGCGCAGCCAGCGCACGTCCGGATGGCGGCGCACGATGCCCGAGGCGGTGCAGGGCGCGTCGAGCAGGATGGCGTCGAAGGGCCGCCCGTCCCACCAGGTGTCGGGGCGGCTGGCATCGCCCACCTGCGTCGTCGCGCGCAGGTGCAGGCGCTGCAGCGTCTCGTCGACGCGGGCGAGCCGGGTGGCGTCGTGGTCGAGCGCGAGCACGTCGAGGTCGGCGAGTTCCAGCAGATGCGCCGTCTTGCCGCCCGGCGCGGCGCAGGCGTCGAGCACGCGGGCACCCGGTGGAAGCGCGGCACCGGCCAGCAACAGTGGTGCGGCCCGTTGTGCAGACGCATCCTGCACCGACGCATCGCCGTCGGCAAAGCCCGGCAGGCGGCCCACCGGACACGGCGCCTCCAGCACCACGCCATGCTCGCCTACCGCCCAAGCCGGCAGGCCGGCCTCGCTCAGGCGCGCCAGGTAGGCGGCAACGCTGCCGCGCCGGGTGTTGACGCGCAGCGTCATCGGCGGGCGGCGGTCGTTGGCCGCCAGCAAGGCCTGCCAGTGGTTGGGCCAGTCGGCCTGCAACCGGGCAACCCACCAAGTGGGATGGTTGGTACGGCCCGGCACCGTGCGCTGCACGGCGTTCAGCACGGCCGCTTGCTCGCGCACGAAGCGGCGCAGCACGGCGTTGATGAAGGACGCGCTGGGCGCCAGCCGCTGGCGTGCCACGGTGACCGCATGGTCGACCAGGGTGTGGTCGGCGTAGGGCGCTTCGCCATCGGGCCACAACAGCGCCAGCGCACTCAGCAGCAGCGCGTCGATAGCTTTCGGCGGGGCCTTCGGTGCCAGCCAGGCGCGGGCGGCTTGAGCTTGCCCGAGGCGTCGCAGCACATGGAAGCTCAATGCCTGCACGCCCGGCCGCACCTCGGTCGGACAGCGCGTCAGCGCCTCGGTCAGCGAGCGTCCGCAGCGCACCGCCTCCACCGCATGGGCGGTGTGGTCGAGCAGCCGGTGCAGCGGTGGCGCCGCGTGGGGCATGCGCGTGGGGGGCGAGGCGCTCGCGGGCAGATTCACCGTCGCAAGTCTACGGTCCGACCCGCACAAGCCCCCCGGTGTGGGTGGCGCTGAAGCTGGGTTACGCTCGCACGCATGAAGCCTGAAACGCCGCCCATGCCCCAGCTTTCCCCGGCCGACACACGCCCCTCCATCTTCAAGAACGATGACGAGCTGGCGCAGCTGAGTGCATCGCAACGCATCCGCTACCGCCTGGTGGGTGCCCATTGCCGCTACCACGCCAACGACAACATCTCGGCCTTCATCAAGGAAGGCGAGATGGAGGAGTTGCAGGCCGAGGTGCAGGCCAAGATGCAGCAGGTGCTGGAAGCGCTGGTCATCGACACCGACAGCGACCACAACACCCACGACACTGCCAAGCGCGTGGCGAAGATGTTCCTCACCGAGGTGTTCAAGGGCCGTTACACGACTATGCCCATGGTCACCGAGTTCCCGAACATCACGCGCCTGAACGAGCTGATGATCGTGGGCCCGGTGACCGTGCGCAGCGCGTGTTCGCACCACCTGTGCCCCATCATGGGGCGGGTGTGGATGGGCATCCTGCCGAACGAGCATTCGAACCTGATCGGCCTGTCGAAATACGCCCGCATCTGCGAGTGGATCATGAGCCGCCCGCAGATCCAGGAAGAAGCGGTGACGATGCTGGCCAACGAATTGCAAGGCCGTGTCAAGCCGGACGGCCTGGCCATCGTGATGGAGGCCGACCATTTCTGCATGCACTGGCGCGGTGTCAAGGACACCAGCGCGAAGATGGTCAACAGCGTGATGCGCGGCTCGTTCCTGAAAGATGCCAACCTGCGGCGCGAATTCCTGTCGCTGCTCGATCGCCAGAAGACCTGACATGCACGCTGCAACCTCACCCGGGAGAATTTCATGCTCGTGCGTTTGATGTATGTGAGCCGCGCGGCCGACTCGGTGAACCAGAACGAGTTGGTCGCGATCCTGAAGAAATCGAAAGCCAACAACGTGGGCCAGGGCGTCACCGGTGTGCTGTGCTTTTCGGCCGGCATCTTCTTGCAGGTGCTGGAAGGCGGACGCAGAGCGGTCAGCGCGCTGTACAACAAGATCGCCAACGACCCGCGCCACCACGACGTGGTGCTGCTGAGCTACGAGGAGATCGGCGAACGCAGCTTCGCCGGCTGGTCGATGGGCCGCGCCAACCTGTCGCGGCTGAACCCCGCGCTGGTGATGAAGTATTCCGAGACCGCCCTGTTGAACCCCTATGCCGTGTCGGGTCAGATGTCGATGGCCTTGTTCAATGAAATGGTCGCCTCGGCGGCCATCATCTGCGAGAACTGAAGCGCCCCGCGCGCCTCTGGCGCCCGCCCGCGCCCTACAGCGTGCCGGCCACCTGAAAGCCGAACGCAGCGGCCACCAGCCGGGTCGGAAACTGGTGGATGGCCTGGTTGTAGGCCTCTGTGGCTGCGTTGAACTGGCTGCCGGCGTAGGCCAGCGTGCTGTCGGCCACGCTCAGCTGGTCGACCAGGGCAGTGATCTCCAGCCCGTGCTGCTGCGGCGCGGGCCATTCGGCCTGCAGGTGCTGCCGGGCCACGGCCAGGGCCTGCTCGGCCAGCCGCCAGTGGCTGGTCGCGCTGAGCGCACTGGGCCGCTCCCGCAGGCCCTCACGCGCTGACTGCAGCGCAGAGCAGGCCTCCAGCGCCGCCTCGTAGAGCGCAGGCGCCTGGCCGACGGCCGCCTGGATGGCCCCCGCCCACTGCAGCAGCAGCGCATGGCGGTGCTGCGCCTGGGCATCGACCGCAAGGAACGCTTTCGCGATGTCCTCGCGCAGCCCGATCAGCCGGTTGTAGGCCCCGACCGCCCAGAACACCAGCACCGCGCAGCCCACCAGGGCCGCGATCTGCGTGGGGGTCACAAGCCTGCGCAGTGAACCTGCGCTGCGTGCACGATCACGTGCGCACCTCGCCGTGGCCCAGTACCACCCATTTCAGCGAGGTCAGGCCTTCGAGGCCCACCGGGCCGCGCGCATGCAGCTTGTCGGTGCTGATGCCGATCTCGGCCCCAAGGCCGTATTCGAAGCCATCGGCGAAGCGGGTGCTGGTGTTGACCATCACGCTCGATGAATCGACCTCGCGCAGGAAGCGCATCGCACTCGGGTGGTGCGCGGTCAGGATGGCGTCGGTGTGGTGCGAGCTGTAGCGGTTGATGTGCGCGATCGCCGCATCGAGGTCGGGCACCACCGCGATGCTGATGATCGGCGCCAGGTATTCCTCGAACCAGTCTTGTTCGGTGGCCGGCACGAGCTTCGCGTTCGGCACGGTGGACAACAGCGCGAGGCTGGCCGCATCGCCGCGCATCTCGACACCCTTGGCGGCGAACACCGCACCGATGCGCGGCAAAAACTGTGCTGCTATTTCCGAGTGAACCAGCAGCGACTCGGCCGCGTTGCAGGGGCTGTACTTCTGCGTCTTCGCGTTGTCGGTCACTTTCAGGGCCAGTTCGAGGTCGGCATGGGCGTCGACATACACATGGCAGTTGCCGTCCAGGTGCTTGATCACCGGCACCTTGGCTTCGCGCGAGATGCGCTCGATCAGCCCCTTGCCACCGCGCGGGATGATCACGTCGACCGCCTCGGGTGACGCAATCAGGTGGCCCACCGCAGCGCGGTCGGTGGTTTGCACCAGTTGCACCGCATCGGGCGGCAGGCCGGCCTCGGCGAGCGCAGCCTGCACCCGCCTCCACAGCGCGAGGTTGGAGTGAATGGCCTCCGAGCCGCCGCGCAGGATGCAGGCATTGCCGCTCTTGATGGCGAGCGATGCCGCTTCGATCGTCACGTTCGGGCGGCTCTCATAGATCATGCCGAAGACGCCCAGGGGCACCCGCATCTGGCCGACCGAAATGCCGCTCGGGCGTTGGCGCAGGTGGGTGATCTCGCCGACCGGGTCGGGCATCGCGGCGATCTGCTCGCAGCCTTCGGCCACCGTCTCGATGATCTTGGCCGTGAGCTTCAAGCGGTCGAGCAAGGGCCCAGCGGTGCCTGCGGCGGTCGCGGCTTCGAGATCGAGTGCATTGGCGCTGACCAGCCCATCCACATCAGCGCGCAGCAGCCGGGCGAGTGCGATCAGCGCGCGGTTCTTCGCAGCCGTCGGCGCAGCTGCCATGTGCGCGCTCGCGGCACGGGCGGCAGCGCCCATGCGGGCGACCAGCGCTTGTAGATCAGGAGCGTTCATGGGGTGATTGTCCCAAATTCGCTTCACTTCCACCTTTGCGCTGTGCTGCCGAGGGCGTGGGATGACCGGCTCCGCTCATGTCCCCCAGGCCGGGTCACCGCTCAGACGCTTCGAGTGAGACCGATCCGGCCTTCCTCCTTGACTTCGCTGCGCCGGTCACCCCACGCCCTCGGCAGCCGGCACCGCTGTCGCATGCAAAGGCATTCAAACCCAAAACCGGCCATCACTGCGCCTCCGCATCCTTCCACCCACCGCCCAGCACCTGGTACAGCCGCACGCGGTTTTGGCGTTCGGCGGTTTGCACCTGCACCACGGCCAGTTGCGCGGTGAAGACGGATCGCTGGGCGTCGAGCACATCCAGGTAGCTGGCTGCACCGTTGCGAAAGCGCAGGTCGGCGAGTTGGGTGCGCACTTCTTCGGCGCGGGCTTGTGCTTGCTGCGCGCGCATTTGCTCGCCCAGCGTGGCGCGACCGGCCAGTGCATCGGCGACTTCGCGGAACGCACTCTGCACTGCCCGCTCGTACTGCGCGATGGCGATGTCGCGGTTGACCTGGGCGACTTCGAGGTTGGACTGGTTGCGCCCGCCGTCGAAGATGGGCAGCAGGAGTTGCGGTGCAAAGCTCCAGGCGAAGCTGCCGCCCTTGAACAAGCCCGACAGCTCGGTGCTGGCACTGCCGATGTTGGTGCTCAGCGTGATGCGCGGAAAGAACGCCGCGCGGGCCGCGCCGATGTTAGCGTTGGCGGCGATCAGTTGCTGCTCGGCCTGGCGGATGTCAGGGCGGCGGGTCAGCAACTCGGAGGGCAAACCCGCTGGCAGCTCAGGCAGCACTTCGGGGCCGGTTGACGCTTCGGCGGCGAGCGACAGCGCATCTGCAGGCACTGGCTGACCGAGCAGCAGTGCGAGTGCGTTCTCGTCTTGCGCGCGCTGGCGCGTGAGCTGTGCCAGCGAAACGCGTGCGCCTTCGAGCAGCGTCTCGGCTTGGCGCAGGTCGATCTCGGACGACGCGCCGTTGTCGAAGCGCAGTTGCAGCAGCTTCATCGAGGCTTCGCGGGTGGTGAGCGTCTGCCGCGTCACCGCCAGCAATTCGTCGTCGGCCAGCAGGCCCAGCCAGCCGTTGGCGACCGAGGCGATCAGGCTGATCTGCACTGTCTTGCGCGCTTCCTCGGTGCCGAGGTACTGCGCCAGTTGCGCCTGGCTCAGGCTGCGCACGCGGCCGAAGAAGTCGAACTCGTACGAGGTGACCGACAGTCCGGCGGTGTAGGTGCTGCTGATGCTGCCGCTGCTGCCGGTGTCACCGACCCGCGGCTGGCGCGACGCGGTGGCACCGGCGTTGACGGTGGGGAGTTCATCGGCGCGGCGCACCTGGTACTGCGCGCGGGCCTGCTCGATATTCAGCACCGCGATGCGCAGGTCGCGGTTGTGCTGCAGCGCGGTGTCGATCAAGCGCTGCAGGCGCGGATCGCCGAAGTAGCGCTGCCACTCGATGTCGGCCGCGGCCTGCGCACCGGACGCCGCCGCCGATCCACCCGGGTACACCGCAGGCACCGGCGCGTCGGGACGCACATGGGGCGGGATGAACGAGCAACCGGCGGTCATCACACCCAAGCCAGCGGCCAGCCAGCGAGCCTTCAGCCGCGCCATCGCCTCGATGCGACGCCGCGCCGTCATGGCGCACCGCCGTCGTTGGCCACCGCAGTCACCGGGGGCGTGGGTGCCACCGCGCGCTGCCCGAACACCTTCATCACGACCACATAAAACACCGGCACGAAAAACACCGCCAGCAGCGTCGCTGAGACCATGCCGCCCATCACGCCGGTGCCGATGGCACGCTGGCTGGCCGACCCGGCACCGCTGGCAATCACCAGCGGCAGCACGCCGAGGATGAAGGCCAGCGAGGTCATCAGGATCGGCCGAAAGCGCAGGTGCGCGGCCTCCAGCACCGCTTCGACCACGCCCTTGCCCTGCGCATGCAGGTCTTTCGCGAACTCGATGATGAGCACCGCGTTCTTCGCCGACAGGCCGATGATGGTGATGAGCCCGACCTTGAAGTACACATCGTTGTCCAGCCCGCGAAAGCTGATCGCCAGCACCACACCCAGCACCCCGAGCGGCACCACCAAGATGACGGCCAGCGGGATCGTCCAGCTTTCATAGAGCGCGGCCAGGCACAAAAACACCGCCAGCAGCGAGAAGCCAAAGAGCAACAGCGCGGTCGAGCCCGAGAGCTTTTCTTCGCGCGACGGGCCGGTCCACTCGAAGGCGAAACCGGCGGGCAACTGCGCGGCCAGGCGCTCCATTTCGGCCAGCGCCGTGCCGCTGCTCACGCCGGGTGCGGGCTCGCCCTGGATGCGCAGCGCCGGGTAGCCGTTGTAGCGCACCGCCTGCATCGGCCCGGTGATCCATTGGGTGCTGGCAAACGCAGCCAGCGGCACCGGCTGGCCCGAGGCGTTGAGCGCGTTCAGGCGCAGCAGGTCGTCGCCCTGCATGCGCGCGGGCGCATCGGCCTGCACCACCACCCGCTGCAAGCGGCCGCCGTTCGGGAAGTCATTGACATACGACGAGCCGAGCGCGGTCGACAGCGTGCTGTTGATCGCCCCGAAAAACACGCCCAGCGCGGCGGCCTTGTCGCGGTCGATGTCGATTTGCAACTGCGGCGCGTCCTCCAGCCCGTCGGGCCGTACCGACACCAGCAGCGGATTCTTCGCTGCTGCGCCCAGCAGCTGATTGCGCGCCGCCAGCAGCGCCTCGTGGCCGTTGCCGCCGCGGTCTTGCAGGCGCATCGCAAAGCCGTTCGAGCGGCCCAGTTCGCGGATGGCCGGCGGGCTGACCGGAAAGATGAACGCATCGCGAATCTGCCCCAGTGCGCCGAAGGCCCGCGCGACCAGGGCCTGCGCGCTGCGCGCCTCGCCGTCGCGTTCATCCCAGGGCTTCAGCGTCACGAAGCCCAGCGCAGCGTTCTGGCCGGTG